>USOC01000107.1 GCA_900556245.1 uncultured Prevotellaceae bacterium | reverse complement strand
ACCACGCAGCTATCGTCGACAGTCGAAAGGGAGGACGGAGTGGATTTCGCTCCAGACAATCCGTCGGTGGCATATGACAGTGAGAGTGACGGAATGTGGAATATCTATATTTCAAAAATCAAACGCCCGGAAGATTTGAACTTCCCGAATGCAACGTTGATTGAGGAAGAAGCGGTATTTTCCGATTCGAAAGTCGACCGCGAGCATCCGATGTTCTCGCCTGATGGAAAGGAGTTGGCATATATCGAGAACGAATGCAAATTGAAGGTTGTCAACCTTGAGACAAAAAAAGTGCGTGAGGTGACAGATGGCTCACTATGGTATTCCAGCGGGTTCAACTACCAATGGTCGCCAGACGGCAAGTGGTTTACGCTTGAAATCATAGGTAATGGTCATGATCCGTATTCTGACGTTGCCATTGTTAAAGCCGACGGAAAAAGTTAGCCGGTCAATCTGACAGGCAGCGGATATTTCAGTGTGCAGCCTCGCTGGGTGCTTGACGGCAATGCGGTTCTTTTCCTGACAGACCGCTACGGAATGCGCAACCATGCTTCTTGGGGTTCGCTCAGCGACGTGATGCTCGTGTTTATGAACAAAGACGCCTACGATAAATTCCGTCTTAGCAAAGAGGACTACGAACTCTTGAAAGAATTGGAGAAGGAGCAGAAAAAAACTGCCGAGGCAGAGAAGAAAGATGATGAAAAGGACAAGAAGTCGAAAGGAAAGGATGACAAGAAGGCAGACGACAAAGAGAAAAAGGACGAAGACGAAAAGCTCATTGATGTACAGCTTGATGGAATCGAGGACCGTATTGTGCGACTGACTCCGAACTCTTCTGACATTGCAGATGCTGTCGTGGCCGATGAGGGTGGCAGCCTTTATTATTTGTCGGCTATCGAAGATGGCTATGATTTGTGGAAAATGGACTTGAGAGAGAAAAGCACTTCTCGACTGAAAAAGTTGGGTACCGGATGGGCAAGTCTGCAGCCGACGAAAGACGGCAGTCAGATTTTTGTGCTTGGTGGCAGCACAATGCAGAAACTTTCTGTAGGAAGCGACAGCATGGAAGGTGTCTCTTTCTTGGCTGAGATGAAGATGGATTTGTCTAAAGAACGGGAGTATATGTTTGATCATGTGTGTCGTCAGGAGGCTCGCCATTTCTATAAAACAGATATGCATGGTGTGGATTGGCCTATGATGACCGCTGCCTATCGCAAGTTCCTTCCGCATATCGACAACAATGCTGATTTCGCAGAATTGCTAAGCGAATTACTTGGCGAGCTCAACGTGTCGCATACGGGAGGTCGCTATCGTGCAGTTTCGCGCGGTGAGGCCACTGCCAACCTTGGATTACTCTATGATATGGCTTATGCCGGTAAGGGTATGCGTGTGGATGAAGTTGTCACCGGCGGTCCGTTTGACCGCGCGACAACCAAAGTGAAAAAAGGTGTTGTCATTGAGAAAATCAATGGTAAGGAATTAGTTGGTATGGGTGAGTTCTTTGCCGAACTGACCGGTCTTGTTGGTGAAAAGACGCTTGTGTCGCTTTTCGACCCGGCCACTGGCAAACGATGGGATGAAGTGGTGAAGCCCGTATCGAATGGGTATTTTGATGCTTTGCTTTATAAGCGTTGGGTGAAACAGCGTGCTGCCGATGTAGAACGCTGGTCGAACGGTCGTTTGGGATACGTGCATATCGAATCGATGTCGGATCCGAGCTTCCGTACGGTTTATTCCGACGTCTTGGGTAAATATAACAAGCGAGAAGGTATCGTCATTGATGTGCGCTACAACGGTGGCGGACGTCTGCATGAGGATATCGAAGTGCTGTTTGGCGGAGAGAAATATCTGACACAGGTCTATCGTGGGCGCGAGGCATGCGATATGCCGAGTCGTCGTTGGAACAAGCCGTCGATTATGGTGCAATGCGAGGCTTGCTACTCTAATGCTCATGGAACGCCTTGGGTTTATAAATACAAGCGTATGGGTAAATTGGTCGGAATGCCGGTACCCGGAACGATGACTAGTGTTTCTTGGGAAACGTTGCAGGATCCTTCGTTAATCTTCGGAACTCCGGTGATTGGCTATCGCACCGCAGAGGGGACTTATCTCGAAAACTCGCAACTTGAACCGGATATCCGTGTGGAAAACACACCGGAAGCCGTTGCCGCAGGTGAAGATCTTCAATTGAAGACTGCTGTTATGGAATTGTTGAAAGAGATTGATGCCCAGAAAGAATAGTCGTTGATTGAATATATAATCATCTAATAGAGGTTGCGTTGTTTGAATGGCGCAACCTCTGTTCGTTTTAAATATCCCATATATATGCGGAAAGGAGCGCTTACAAATCCATCATAGGGAGGGATTTGAAAACACTCCTTTAAATTTGTTCCGATTCTTTCGGGAATTCTATCAGTTGGAGAAAGAGAATCCGTTGTTGTATGTGTCGATGCGAATCGGCTTGTCTTTGTCGACGTTCCCGGCGAGGATGTCCTTCGAAAGCCTGTTTAGAATTTCCCGTTGGATCACTCGCTTTACAGGGCGTGCTCCAAACTCAGGATCGTAGCCTTCGTCTGCAAGCAGGTTGAGTGCGTCGTCGCTTACGTCAAAATCGATACCGTTCTTCTCAAGCATTTTGCGGACGTTGCTGATTTGCAGTGTAACGATTTGCTTGATTTCGGCTTTGTTCAGCGGGGTGAACATGATGATTTCGTCGATACGGTTCAGGAACTCCGGACGTACGTTGGCTTTCAGCATTTCAAGCACTTCGTTCTTCGTCTCTTCGACAACTTTTGACTTGTTCGATTCGTCGATTTTTTCGAAGTTCTCTCTGATTCGCTGCGATCCCATATTCGAGGTCATTACGATAATCGTATTCTTGAAATTCACAGTCCGTCCTTTGTTGTCGGTGAGTCGTCCGTCGTCAAGCACTTGCAGTAGAATGTTGAACACGTCGGGGTGGGCTTTTTCTATTTCATCGAACAACACGACAGAGTATGGCTTGCGTCTGACTGCTTCAGTCAGTTGTCCGCCTTCCTCATATCCCACATATCCGGGAGGGGGCCCGATTAGGCGGGAAACGGAGAACTTATCCTGATATTCGCTCATGTCGATACGGGTCATCATATTTTCATCGTTGAACAGATAGTCGGCAAGGGCTTTTGCCAATTCCGTCTTACCGACACCTGTTGTTCCAAGGAATATGAACGAACCAATCGGTCGGTTAGGGTCGTTCAGTCCCGCACGGCTACGTCTGACAGCATCTGCAATGGCTGCAATGGCTTCATCCTGCCCGACGACACGATGATGGAGCTCTTCTTCAAGATGCAAAAGTTTTTCTCATTCGCTTGTCACCATCTTTGATACGGGGATGCCTGTCCAGCGAGAAACGATGTCGGCAATGTCTTCTGCATCTACTTCCTCTTTAATCAGAGATTTATCGCCTTGCATATTCTTGAGCTGTTTTTGGATGTCTTCATTTTCATCCTCTTTGCTCTTGATTCGGGAATAGCGAATCTCTGCCACTTTGGCGTAATCGCCGTCTCTTTCGGCACGGTCGGCTTCGAATTTTAGCTGTTCAATGTCGATTTTATTCTGTTGAATTTTGTTGATCAACTCTTTTTCGGCTTTCCATTTAGCTGTGTATTCTTTTTCTTCGTCGCGGAGTTCGGAAAGACCTTTCTCGATTGTTTTCACTTTTTCCGATTCTCCTTCTTCGCGGCGGATTGCTTCGCGTTCGATTTCGAGTTGGGCAATTTTGCGGATGATTTCATCGAGAGCCTGTGGAACAGAGTCGATTTCTATTCTCAGTTTCGAAGCAGCCTCGTCAATCAAATCAATTGCTTTATCGGGCAGGAAACGATCGGTGATATAGCGTTGTGAAAGTTGTACGGCTGCAATGATTGCCTCGTCGAGAATACGTACCTTGTGGTGGTTCTCGTAGCGTTCTTTCAATCCTCGAAGTATGGCTACACTGCTTTGCTCGTCAGGTTCGTTTACCATAACCGTCTGGAAACGGCGTTCAAGCGCTTTGTCTTTCTCGAAATACTTTTGATATTCGTTGAGCGTAGTTGCACCAATACTTCTCAAGTCTCCACGGGCAAGCGCCGGTTTCAGAATGTTGGCAGCGTCCATGGCTCCTTCACCTTTGCCTGCTCCCACCAACGTGTGAATCTCGTCGATGAAAAGGATGATTTCGCCATTGCTTTGCGTCACTTCATTTACAACTCCTTTCAGTCGTTCCTCAAATTCGCCTTTGTATTTTGCACCTGCAACCAAGGCTCCCATATCGAGCGAAAACAATTGCTTGGTTTTCAGATTCTCGGGAACGTCTCCACGGACGATTCGCTGGGCAATTCCTTCTGCAATCGCTGTTTTTCCCGTACCGGGTTCGCCCACGAGAATCGGGTTGTTTTTGGTGCGTCGGCTTAAAATCTGAAGAACACGGCGAATTTCATCGTCACGGCCAATCACAGGGTCGAGCTTTCCGCTGCGAGCACGTTCGTTCAGGTTGATGGCATATTTTGCCAAAGCGTTGTAGGAGTCTTCGGCACTTTGGTTATTGGCCTTGTTCCCTTTTCTCAGTTCTTTGATTGCAGCATCCAGTTCGTGCTCTGTTACGCCGGAGTCTTTCAGAATGGTTGCCGCTTGCGACTTTGTAGTCAACAATGCCATGAGCAAGGCTTCAAGGGTTACATATTCATCGCCGAGTCTTTTCGAGTAGTCGATAGATTTCAGTAACACATCGTTGGATTCGCGGGAAAGATACTGTTCCCCGCTTCCGCTTACTTTCGGTTGTGAGGCAATCGTTTTGTCCAGTTGCGTCTCGACAATTGATAGGTCGATGCCGAGTTTCTGGAAGATGAATTTCACAACCGACTCGCCTTTTTCGGCGACAGCCTTCAGCAAGTGTACCGGTTCGATTGATTGGCTGCTGTTGCGTTGCGCAATCTGAAGTGCTTGCTGAACCGCTTCTTGTGATTTAATTGTAAAATTGTCGAAATTGATATTTGAAGTTTTTATTGATTGTCTTTATTTTTATCTCTATATTTTGTTTTGTTGACTATAAATATGCAACAAACGTGCCATTGGGTGCAGAAATA
>USOC01000106.1 GCA_900556245.1 uncultured Prevotellaceae bacterium | reverse complement strand
CAGCGGATTGAAAACTTCATTTCTCTACACGCTCCGCGACGAAATCAAAAACGATCCCGATTTTATCGAAAAGAACAAAGCAGACTTAGCGGCCTCGCTACAAAAAACCATCATCGATATTCTTATCGACAAATTGGCAAAGGCCGCAAAGCAACACCCGGAAATACGCCAAATAGCAATTGGCGGCGGGGTATCCGCAAATTCAGGTGTCAGGAATGCGATTGACGATTTTTGCAAACGACGCCACCTGAAAGCCTTTATCCCGAAGAGAGCATTTACGACCGACAACGCTGCCATGGTTGCCATTGCCGGACATTTCAAATATTTGAATAACGAATTCACAGACGTCAACATTGCCCCATTCGCAAGAGTTGAAATCTAACAAATACAAGACAATTCATGAAAGTCTCTGTTATCGCAATCGGCGACGAACTGCTCATCGGACAGGTGACAGACACAAACTCAGGTTCGATTGCCAAAGAAATCAACCCCGACGGTTGGACAGTCAACAGCGTCCGCACTGTAGCCGACAACGCAGATTCAATCAAACGCGCAATTTGCCAAGCATTTGAAGAGACCGACGTGGTTCTCACCACCGGAGGCCTCGGTCCCACAAAAGATGACATCACCAAGCAAACACTCTGCGAACTATTCGGAGGATCTCTTATTCACAGCGACGAGGTTGAGAAAAACGTGCTGGAAGTCGTCGCAAAGCGCGGTCTGAAAATCAACCGTTTGACCGCAGCCCAAGCCGAAGTCCCTTCTTCCTGCATAGTCATCCAAAACCGGGTAGGCACAGCCCCTCTAATGTGGTTTGAGAAAAACGGAAAAATACTTGTAGCCATGCCGGGCGTCCCGTTCGAGATGACAGAAATGTTTCATACGGAAGTTTTCCCGATGCTAAAAAAACGATTCCCCGGCAAAGACACCGTAGCCCACCGCACATTCATTGTCGTCGGCTACTCCGAATCCCTTTTGGCACAGACGCTTGAAAACTTTGAAGAACAAGAACTCCCTGCGAATATTAAATTAGCGTACCTGCCAAAGCCGGGACTCGTCCGCCTTCGACTCACCGGACACGACTCCGACGAAAACCACCTGAATGCGGAACTAGACCGTCTGACAGATTGCCTGGATTCCATATTGGGAAAAAATATCATCAGCAAAACCGATCGGACGACAGCTAAAATTCTTGGAGACATGCTGTCGCAAAAAGGACTTACACTCGCCACAGCAGAAAGCTGCACCGGGGGCAACATTGCCCATGAGATAACCCAAGTCGCCGGCAGCTCCGCATGGTTCAAGGGATCGGTAATCGCCTACTCTAACGAAGTAAAAACAGCAGTTCTCGGCGTTTCCGCCGAGAATATCCAAAACGCAGGAGCTGTCAGCGAAACTGTTGTGCGACAAATGGCAGAAAACGTTGCCAAACGATTGAACGCCGACTGCGCCATTGCAACGTCAGGAATTGCCGGACCGACGGGCGGAACGCCGGAAAAACCGGTTGGCACAGTCTGGATTGCGACGACCGTCGGAGGAAGCACCAAAGCCGAATGCTTCCACTTTGCCGGCAATCGAGACAGAGTGATCAACCATGCGACGACCATAGCAACCCTGGAGCTAATCAAATCACTAATCAATTGAGCGACAAACAACGCTAAATTCCTAAGAATCTAAAAATAAATACAGAAAAAAGCAGAAAAATTTGGTGTATCCGTAAAAAATCACTTACTTTGCACTCTGTTTTGAGGATAATCACTTGAATATTAAAAAAATTAATTATAGCCATGTCAAAAGTTTGTCAAATTACAGGCAGAAAAGCGGCCGTAGGTAATAACGTTTCTCACTCGAAGAGAAGAACTAAACGCAAATTTGAGGTCAACCTTTTCAACAGAAAATTTTTCTGGGTTGAGCAACAAATGTGGATTTGTCTTACTGTTTCTGCAGCAGGACTCCGCACCATCAACAAAATCGGACTTAACGCTGCAATCAGGCAGGCAGCCGAAAAAGGTTACTTAACATCGATTAAAACAGTAGAATAATATGGCAAAGAAAGCAAAAGGCAATAGAGTTCAGGTTATTCTTGAATGCACTGAGCACAAGGACAGCGGTATGCCGGGAACTTCTCGTTACATCACTACGAAAAACCGCAAAAATACAACTGAGCGTTTGGAGTTGAAGAAATACAACCCCATCCTGAAACGTGTAACTGTTCACAAAGAAATTAAATAATATAAGCTATGGCAAAGAAAGCAGTCGCAACTCTCCAAACCGGTGAAGGACGTACTTACAGCAAAATCATCAAAGCTGTTAAATCCCCGAAAACTGGTGCATACGTCTTCAAAGAAGAAATGGTGCACAACGACAACGTTAAAGAAGCGCTCAACAAATAATTCGAAGAATATATTTTTCCTATCAATAGACAATGACTTTTCGGAGAAATCCGAAAAGTCATTGTTGTTTGGCGACAGTGCAAAAAACGCCCGGCGCCCTATTGGGTATTTTTTTCCAAATCCGTATCTTTGCACAATCATTGCCACTAACTAAGCAAGCATCTATGTATTATATTTCGAAAAGAATTGAAATCGCCGGCAGTCACAGACTCAACCTCAATTATGAAAGTAAATGCAGCAACCTGCATGGCCACAACTGGGTCGTGACCATCAACTGCAAATCACAAGAGCTGGACGAAAACGGAATGGTATGCGACTTCTCCCACATCAAAGAACGCATACACAACTATCTCGACCACGGCAATTTCAACGAACTCCTTCCTTTTAATCCGACAGCAGAAAACATCGCGAAATGGATTTGCGACCAAATACCCCAATGCTACAAGGTTTCCGTTCAAGAATCGGAAGGCAACACTGCAACATATGTCAAAGACGAATAAATTCAAAATCAACGAAATCTTTTACAGCCTCCAAGGCGAAGGTTTCTTCGCCGGAACTCCGGCCGTATTCATCCGCTTCTCTGGCTGCAACCTGACATGCCCTTTCTGCGACACAAACCACAGCGAAGGACTTATGATGGACATTGGCGAAATCCTTTCTGAAGTAGAAAAATACCCCGCCACCCACATCGTCCTCACCGGCGGAGAACCGTCGCTTTTCATCTCCCAGCAACTGGTCGATGCGCTAAAAGCAAAAGGAAAGCGAAGAATCGCGATTGAAACGAATGGAACCCATCCGCTCCCTGACAATATCGACTGGATTACCCTGTCGCCGAAATTCGACATACTGGGAAAACAGGCTCTCCCGGCAATCAACCGTTGCGATGAATTGAAAGTAGTCTATAACGGACAGTCTCTGGCAGCCTACGAAAGCATCAACGCAACCCACCGCTTCCTGCAACCATGCGACTGTGGCGACGACGAAAAAAATGCCGAAATCCGACTGGCGACAATCGACGCCTGCCTGACCCACCCGCAATGGAGGCTATCCCTGCAAACCCACAAGATACTATCCATCAGATAAGCACCCGACAAACCAACAAGGAAATTTCCACAAAGGGACATTGTCGGTTTTTTTGACATCTGTAAAAATATTTCCGCCGTTACACCCAGAAGCGGAAATATAGACTTTTATTGCGCTGTTTTCGTCAACAATTCAGCGGATTAAACACCGAATATCTCACAAATATTTTGTATTTTTGCCCGAATTAACGCTCCTCGCAAAATATGTCTTTTGAAATCATATTCGTAATCATTTGCATGATAGCAATGCTCACTGCCCTCATTCTCGATTTAATGCGGCCGGGAATGATTCTGCTCAGCATTGTCATCATTTTTCTCTGTGCGGGAATCATTACTCCTGAACAAATGCTCGACGGCTTCAGCAACAAAGGGATGATTACTGTCGCTCTGCTTTTCCTCGTCAGTGAAGGTGTCAGGCAAAGCGGCGCTCTCAATCTGATAATCAAAAAATTACTCCCTCAGCAAAATACATCCGTGCTAAGAGCACAAATGAGAATGCTGCCTGTAATTAGCTTTATTTCAGCATTCCTCAACAACACTCCGGTAGTAGTCATCTTCGCACCAATCATCAAAAGATGGGCAGAACGAATGCGACTTTCCGCCACAAAGTTTCTGATTCCGCTCTCTTTTGCCACAATTCTCGGAGGAATGTGCACACTCATAGGAACGTCAACCAACCTCGTTGTTCACGGAATGGTACTTGATGCGGGCTACGAAGGCTTCTCGATGTTCGAACTTGGGAAAGTCGGCATTTTCATTTGCATTGCAGGACTTATCTACTTGTTTGCCCTCTCCAAACGTCTGCTTCCCGACTCAAGAAAGGACTACGTAAATCAGGAAGAGGAAGAACCAAGTCAAAACCTCCACAGAGTAGAAGTGATTATTGGAGCCCGTTTCCCCGGTATCAAAAAGACGCTCGGCGAATTCAATTTTTTCCGACACTACGGTGCATACGTCAAAGAAGTTAAACGAAAAGGGCAACCTATTGTCGGAGAACTTGACAAAGTGACGATTCTCGAAGGAGACACACTCGTTTTGTGGGCTGACGAATCGTTTATCCCTACATGGGGCGACTCCCGCGTTTTCCTGATGGTGTCGAACGGGAAAGACGAAATTCCTGAAAAATCCAAGAAAAAACGCATCCTCGCCCTTTGCCTCCTCGTTATAATGATTTCAGGAGCAACGGTAGGCGAACTTCCGTGGGTAAAGGAACTTTTCCCCGGAATGCGGCTTGACATGTTTTTCTTTGTCTGCATTACGACAATAATTATGGCTTGGACTAAAATTTTTCCGCCTAAAAAATACACCAAATACATTTCCTGGGACATCCTGATAACCATCGCATGCGCATTTGCCATTAGCAAAGCGATGGAAAATTCCGGATTGGCCCCCATGCTGGCAACCAACGTCATAGCAATGACCGACAGCCTCGGACCATACGGTGTCCTTGCTGTTCTTTTCATCATTACGAATATTTTCACCGAACTGATTACGAATAATGCCGCTGCCGCTTTAAGCTTCCCTATCGCATTGGCTGTTGCGACACAGCTCAATGTCGACCCGACTCCATTCTTCGTAGTCATATGCATGGCGGCATCAACCAGTTTCTGCACACCCATTGGCTATCAGACAAACCTGATTGTTCAAGGTGTCGGAGGATATAATTTTACCGA
>USOC01000105.1 GCA_900556245.1 uncultured Prevotellaceae bacterium | reverse complement strand
TATGAGAAAGGAATTGTCGATCATGTAACGGTCGAACTTAAATGTATCGAACCCTTGCCTGAGAATTTGAAAGCTTATATTGGAGTGGAAGTCCTTGACGAAGGAGGTGTCGTCATTTCTGCCGGAAAGCCTGATGCTTGGTCGTTCAGCGACTACGATGTGTTGCGTCAGGCCTCTACCGGACAAATTGTGACAATTAAAGTCGACAATCATCAAAATGTGCCGGCAGATGAGAAGCCAGCGAAGATTCGCCTGTCCTCTGTCGTTGAGGAAGATGTCAAAACGGAGACAAGTAGCTCTTCCGTTGCGGAAAATGGAGGAGATGACAGCGAAGTGTCCTCCTCTTCTTCTGAGGACTGGGATGCGCTTCTTGACTCTTACGACTCTTATGTGACAAAATATATTTCATTCCTGAAGAAAGCGGCCAACGGTGATGTGACTGCCATGACGGAGTATCCCGCCCTTTTGGAAAAGGCCCAAGAGTTCAGTGCTAAGATGCAGGATGCGCAAGGCGATATGACGGCTTCGCAATGGGCAAGATACAACAAAATTACGATGAAGATGGCTAACGCCGCACAAAACCTGTGATTGGATTCGGATAGTCGCAGATAATTGAAGTCACCGCGTTTCCGGAATCTCCGGTAGACGCGGCGACTTTTTTATTGCAAAAGGTTGGAACAATCCGTTTTTTCAGATTATGTGAACGCTTTGTCTATAAACTTCGGCAGAGGCGTCGTCTGTAAAGCAGCAGGCGGATGGCGGCGAGTTCGTTCCGGCGGTCTTCGAGGTAGAGGACGGAGATGTCACGGCGCGGGGAGTAGCATGAGGCGAGCGTGCTTTTGACAATGTATTTTTCCATGCGGCAGCGAAGAATGCTTGCCGGCACGTCGCATTCCTCCGACAGAGCAAGGGGCAGCGTAAATGATGCGGTGGCGAGAGTTGCGTCGAACGCATCGGTGTCGATTGCCGGGGCAATGGCGGCTGCAAGGGAGAGCAGTGCGTTCTCGGCATACTGCTCAATCAGTCGCCTGTGGTCGGGCGTGATAATCTCCGGACGTTTCTCCGGTTCGCTCATCAGCGACAGGCATGCGCTTTCGGCGCAAATTGTTTTCATCATTTCGTCGAAGTCGAGCGACAGGGTGATTTTTCGGGTGTTTTCGTTAGTGCTGTTCATGATTTTTTTCGGATAATAAGAATGGTTAAGGTCTGCAAGACAATACAGACAAGAAAACCGGCGAACCGGCCGTGTCCAGGCTTTCTATGGCGCTCTTCCGTCTGATGCGACGATGTGGCCTTTTCGGTTCCTGATGCCGTACTGTCGGAAGACGTTGCAGTCGCCGTAGTGCGGAGTCGCTCGGATACCGACGATTTCGACGTTGTCGCTATGATTGCTTTCACGGACGATTTTCCGGCGGAATCTTTGGGGTAGAACGTGACGGCAATCAATTCACCGAGGCGTGAAGTCTGTCGGAGTTCCGTTGTGATGCTTGTTGCGCTGTCGCGTTTTTCTGAATACGTCCGGCTTGTCACAGTTGTTTCTCCGGAAGTCTCAGTCACGGACATACGGCTGCGGCATCCGCCAATCAGGCTACACGACAACAGGGCGGCGACGATGATGGCGCTTTTCATGGTAAAGAATTTTAGAGGCTTGTTTGTAGGACAGAAAATAGCGCGACGCCTTTTGGTCGGACAGTACGATGGCTACGGCTTCTCCGATGTTGCAGCCGCGTCGCTTCATCGTACGTTCTACATGTCCGCGGATTTCCTCCCACATCGCTTGCTTGTTGTGCCGGCGGGCGGGACAGGGCAGACCGTCGCGGATCATGCGTTGCATCACCCGTAGGGCATAGTCATAGCTGACGTCGTAGCGGGGATGGCTGTTGAGTAGCATTTCGTCTATAAGTCGTTCGCGGTTGCTGTAGTTCCCTTTTGTGAAAGCGTCGGAAAGGTGGCGTCGGAAGTCTTCCGCCAGTTCGTGGTTGCGTAATCTTTTGTGTTTAAACATGATAATTTGATTTTATGCGTGTTGAATATCTCCAGTATTCCTCTGTCTCTCCTTGCCCGAAGAAGAGAGCACTGCAAATATACAACAAGTATATTGTAGAAAGCAAATATTTTATTGGTTTTTTACAATATATTTTTTTCCGTCTTTTTCCCCTTTTTCCGGCTTCGGGGATGGTAGAGGTCTACTTCACGGCGCAGATAGCTGCGGTCGATATGCACGTAGATTTCTGTTGTTGTGATACTTTCGTGTCCGAGCATTTGCTGGATGGCGCGCAAGTTGGCGCCGCCTTCAAGCAGATGGGTTGCAAACGAGTGGCGGAGCGTGTGTGGGCTGATGCTTTTTCGGATGTCGCATTGCTCGCACAGGCTTTTGACGATATAGAATATCATCGTGCGAGTCAGTTGTCCTCCGCGCCGGTTGAGAAAAAGAATGTCTTCGCTGCCACGCATCGCTGTCAGGTCGCCGCGCCGGGGCAGATAATTCCGGATTTCTTCAATGGCCGACTGCGAGATGGGCACCAGACGCTGTTTGCTTCCTTTGCCTTCCACGATGATGTATTCTTCGTCGAGAAACACCTTTGAAAGGCTCAGTCCGACCAGCTCTGAGACGCGCAGCCCGCAGCTGTACATCGTCTCGATAATAGCGCGGTTGCGGCAGCCTTCGTAGGTTGAGGTGTCGATAGCGTTTTCCATCGCATCGATTTCTTCCACCGTCAGCACGTCGGGCAGTCTCCGGCCTATGCGTGGCAGTTCCAGCAGTTGGGCGGGGTTGTTTTCGATGCAGCCCTCCATCTTCAGGAATTTGAAAAAACTTCGCAGTCCGGAGATGATTCGGGCCTGTGAGCGTGGCTGGATGCCAAGGTCGTGGATGTCGGAAAGAAAAGCGTGCAAGTCGTCTTCCGTAACCGTTGAAAGCTCTTTGCCTGTCCCTTCCAAGTAGCGGAAGAGTTTCTGCACGTCGTCGTCATAGGCTTCGACCGAATTGGGCGACAGCCCTTTTTCAAATGCGAGGTAGGCATTGAACTGTTCTAAAGTGCGTAGAAGGGCTTCTTTTTCATCCATAGTTTTTGTTTACGTACGGCGTTTTTTTAGTAATTTTGCACTACCGCCGTCAGGCAAAGTTACGATTTCAATCGCAAATATTCAGCAAAGCGCACTATGAAACTGACAATCATCAACGGACCGAATCTCAATCTCCTCGGAAGCAGAGAGCCGTCAATCTACGGCGAAATGCCGTTTGGCCATTATCTTGAAATGCTGAGGACTGAATTTATCGATGTGGAAATAGAATATTTTCAGTCGAATCATGAAGGCGGCATTATCGACGAGATTCATCGTGCCGGGTTCTGTTCCGACGGAATTGTGCTGAATGCCGGCGCCTATACCCATACGTCGGTTGCCATTGCCGACGCCATCCGGGCTGTCAAAGCGCCGGTCGTAGAGGTGCATATCTCAAATGTCCATGCGCGGGAGTCCTATCGGAGTGTTTCGATGATTGCCCCCGCCTGCGCCGGAGTCATTGCCGGATTCGGCCTCGAAAGCTACCGTCTCGCCGTTGAGGCGCTGATTCGTCAGGCCTGATTCCCGTCGGCCGGTGACTGCCACTGCTCCTTAGAACTTAATATGCTGGAAAACTGTTGTGTAGAAATAAGCCCCAATTAATAAGAACTGACAAATGAAACAACAGAAATTTACGAAGATTGTTGCTACGGTTTCCGATCGCCGGTGTGATGTGGAATTTATCCGCCGGTTGTATGAAAACGGACTCAACGTGGTCCGCATGAACTCTGCCCACCTGCAAAAGGAGGGATTCCGGAAAATCATTGAAAACGTGCGCCAAGTGTCCGATCGTATCGGCATTCTGATGGACACGAAAGGACCTGAAATAAGAACCACGACAAACGTCGACGATGAAAATATCTGTTTTTCCGCAGGCGACCGCCTTGATGTTGTCGGAAATCCTGAAACCCTTTCCTCGAAGCAGTGTCTCAGCCTTTCCTATCCGGCCATTGCAGAAGATGTACGTCCGGGGATGCATCTGCTTGTCGACGACGGCGAGCTTGATTTCGTTATCGAGGCAATTGAAGACGGCGTCTTGAAATGTGTCGCGCAAAACGACGGAGAACTCGGGTCGCGCAAAAGTGTGAATATTCCGGGGGCAAGTATCAAGCTTCCGTCGCTCACGCAGCGCGACATCACCAATATCGGCTATGCCATCGAGATGGGTGTGGACTTCATTGCCCATTCGTTTGTCAGAAGCCGTCAGAATGTCCTCGACATCCAGGCCATTCTTGACGCTCATGGAAGCGACATCAAGATTATTTCGAAGATTGAGAACCAAGAGGGAATCGATAATTTCGACGAAAATCTCGATGTTTCCTACGGCATCATGATTGCCCGCGGCGACTTGGGTATAGAAGTGCCCGCCGAGCGGATTCCCGTGCTTCAAAGAGATTTGATAAGCCGTTGTATCAACGCGCATAAGCCTGTTATTGTCGCCACTCAGATGCTCCATACGATGATATCCAATCCGCGTCCGACCCGGGCTGAAGTTTCAGACATCGCCAACGCCGTTTTCCAGCGCACCGACGCTCTGATGCTCAGCGGTGAGACTGCCTACGGGAAATATCCCGTCGAGGCTATTTCGACTATGTCGAGAATCATTTCAGAAACGGAACATGCCCTGCGCGACCGCAAAGACGCCATAAATCATACGCTTTTCTGCCGCGATACTTCCGATGTGACCGCTTTCCTTGCCCACGGAGCTGTCGACTCGCTCTACGAAATCGGAACGCGTGCCATCGTGACCGACAGCTACACAGGCCGTACGGCCCGTTACATCGCATCTTTCCGCGGAATCTATCCGACGCTCGCCCTTTGCTATCATCAAAACGTTGTCCGGCTGCTTGCCTTGTCATTCGGTGTCTATCCGATTTATCAGAAGAAGAAGACCACGTCGAGGGAATATCTGCATCTCGGCTTGCAGCACCTTACCGAAATGCAGCTGATTACCGCTGACGACAAAATCGCTTATCTCGGCGGAGGTTTCGGAGAAGGAAAGGGTACGACGTTTCTTGAAATAAACCGTGTGCAGGACGTGATTGACAACTACGAACGCTACGATTTGCCAAACCTCGAAATGCCAAAAGCCAATGATTGAAGAACTGG
>USOC01000104.1 GCA_900556245.1 uncultured Prevotellaceae bacterium | reverse complement strand
TTGATAAGTTTGAAAGCAAAGTGAAGCCTGGTGGCATTCTGATTTATGACAACTATGGCATTCATCGTGCGCCGGAACGTACAGACATCAAGGTCTATAATGTGGGGGCGATGGAAGCCGCTATCGAAATGCAAAATTCGAAAGCCTACAATATGATAGTGTTGGGCGCGTTGTTGAAAGTGTGTCCGATGGTGAAGTTGGAAAGTGTGCTTCTCGGATTGAAGAAGTCTCTGCCAGAACGTCATCACAAGTTGATTCCACTCAATGAACAGGCCATTCAGAAAGGAATGTCGTTGGTGAAAGAATAAGGTTGTCTGGCATTTAGTTTGATATAAAATCAGCCCTTTGGAAATTTTTCCAAAGGGCTGATTTTATATCTGAAAACAATATAACTCTACTTAGCCATAATCTTGTCAACGGCTTCTACGAGTTGCGCTCCTGTCAGACCGCGGAATGCAATTTTTCCGTCAGGGGCAAACATGATGATGTGGGGAATGCCGGTCACGCCATAGATATCGGTAGGTATCGTTTGGGCGTTGTCGATGATTGTCCACGGTAAATTCTGGTTTTCAACACACTGCTTCGTATCGGCGGGTTCGTCCCAAACGGCAAGTCCTACAATCTTCAATCCTTTTCCGTTATATTTGTTATGGATTTGTTTCAAGTTGGGCATTTCTCTCATGCATGGACCACACCAGCTTGCAAAGAAATCAACCAGTACATACTCGCCTTTACCCACATAATCGGATAGCTTGACTGTTTTTCCGTTGCTCGTTTTCACTGAAAAGTCCGTAAACATCTTTCCCGGAGCGGTCTTTTCCAGATTCTCCGCCTGTTGCAAAATTTTGCGGACCGCATTGGAATTGGCAATCCATTCCGGTACGCCGGTCAGTATGGTGTTGAGTTCTGTCATGCTCATTTCGTTTGCAAGTTGGATGAGCGACAGGTAGCCTAATGCGTTGTCTTTATTAGTGTCAAACTGATCTTTGAGTAATTTTGTAGCCGTCGTAGCCAATACTTCCTGACGCTTTTCGGCTTCTGCCATAATTTCTTCCATCGGTTTTCCCGAAGCTGACAGCGCTTGAAGTTGTTTGCGGTAGTCTGAGTAAAGACTGTCAAGTTGTGTATTTGTGCGGCTGTTTCTGTCGTTGAGAGTCGAACCGGTTGTAATTCCCATTTCGTTGATATGCAGTTTGCCCGGTTCGAGGATGAATATTACAGCTTTTCTTCCTGCAACGGAGAGGGCTGCCGGAATGGCGCGGTTGCCAACGGCGGTTTTAAAGCTGAACGTTTTTCCGCTGACCGTTGTGCTATCCAGAGGTTGGTCCGTGTCGAAGTCAACCAAATAGATCTTTTGGCCGTTTAGGTCTTCGACCGGAAGGGATGCGGTCAGTTCGCAGACGTTACCTACCGCAAAGGCTGAAATCGTTTCATATAGATAGAATTATGTGATTATTTATATAAAAATCTTCTTATTGAACGTTTCGGTGTCTTTTCGAACTCCTCTTCCCAGATTTCCACTGCTGACAGTTGTGAATAGGAAGGCAGTTCTTTGTTGAGAGTTGTGATGTTCTCGTCCATTACCTTCGGAATGTCCTGGAGGTTAACACCTTGTTGTGCGGCATTTTCGTAATCAGGGTGTATGAGGGCTACCAATTTTTGATTTCTGTCGACCACAATCGACTCGTTGACATATGGCATATTGTTAAGTTTCTGCTCGATTTCTTCCGGATAGATATTTTGTCCGGATGGGCCGAGAATCAGATTCTTGTTTCGTCCGCGTATGTAGATGAACCCGTCTTTGTCAACGTTGCAGATGTCACCAGTATAAAGCCATCCGTCGCGAAGCGTGTTGTTGGTTTCCTCTTCGTTCTTGTAATAGCCGAGCATGACGTTGTCGCCCCTGACGAGCAGTTCGCCCGCCGTGTTTTCAGGATCCGGCGACAGAACTTTTATTTCCATATTGTCGACTACTTTTCCGCAAGAACCTGGTCGGTTCTCTTCGTGTCCTGCGTATGAAATCAAGGGGGCGCATTCAGTCATGCCGTAGCCCACGGTGAAGGGAAAATTGATGCGCCGCAGGAATTTTTCGACATCAGCATTGAGGGCGGCTCCACCGATGATAATTTCGTAGAGTTGCCCGCCAAATGTTTCTGTCAGTTTGGCATTGATTTTTCCAAGGAGATGGTCGTTGACGAATGGCATTGTCATCAAAAGCTTCATATAGGGCTTTTCCAACAGAGGGAATACTTTGGTCTTGATGATTTTTTCCAGAACCAATGGTACGGTGATAATGAGCCTTGGCTTTGTCTTCGCGAAAGCTTCCATAATGATTTTGGGCGAAGGTACGCGAGTAAGGAAATAGGTGTGACATCCCTTTGAAAGCGGGTGGAGCATTTCAATCGACAGACCGTACATGTGGGCCAATGGAAGCATACAGATAGTTTCATCGCCAGGCCCGAGAAAAGAGAGTTTCGTCAGTGCAAAGTTGATGTTTGACGAGATGGCACGATAGGGAACCATAACGCCCTTTGAAAAACCGGTTGACCCCGATGTATAGTTGATGATGGCAAGGTTGTCCATATCCGGCTTTTTATAGACAACATCTTCTCTTGTGAACCGTTCCGGGTAGCGTTGACCGAACAGCTCATTGAGGTGCGACCGGGCATAGTCTATTTGTTCGCTTTTAGAATAGAACAGGCTATAGTCATTGATGTTGAAAACAGCATCCACCCCTTTGATATTGTCCGGATCCAATTGTTCCCATACAAAAGAGTCTGTAAAGAGGATGCGTGAATCGGAATGGTTCACAATGTGGTGGACTGTGTCGGCCTTAAACTCATGGAGTATAGGAACGGGCACAGCTCCATAGGTCATCGCTCCGATGAAGGCTACTGACCATTGTGTACAGTTTTTTCCGCAAAGGGCAATTTTGTCGCCTTCTTTGATTCCTGCGTGTTGAAACAGCAGATGAAGTTTCGCTACTTTTCTCGCAATGTCGCGGTACTGTAAGGATATGCCGTTGAAGTCTGTCAGCGCAAGTTCTTCCCAGTTTTTGCGAATTGAATTCTCGAGAATTTGATTGATATGTAACATCGGTTGTTTTCTTTTTAAGTAATGAATGCAAATTTAATGATTAAATAGTAATATGCAAACAGATGTGTCGTAAAATGGCAAGACGATAACAGCGACGGAGACCGGTCGGTTGAAGAACAGACCGGTCTCCGTCGCCACTTTCGATTTTCTTTAGTCGAATATGTGTTTCAGTTTGCTGAATATACGGTGCTTGTCGCTTTCCGATGGTTTGAAATTGTCGGATTCACGCATTTTTTCGATTTCTTTTTTCTCTTCCGATGACAGATGCTCGGGTGTGTAGACCATGACGTTAACGAGTTGGTCGCCTACGCCGCGTCCTTGCATTGATGGGATGCCTTTTCCTCGTAGGCGGAGAATCTTGCCGGATTGTGTTCCAGGCTCGATAGTCACTCTTGCACGTCCGTCTACAGTCGGGATTTCTACTTATCCACCAAGAACAGCCGTGGGAAAAACGAGAACAAGATTATAGGTGCTGTCGCTTTCGGCGCGCATCAGATCCGGGTCACGCGCTTCGCTGAATTGGACAAGCAGATTGCCGGTGATTCCACCTCTGCGGGCGGCGTTTCCTTTGCCCTCCATGCGTAGTGTCATGCCGTCGGATACGCCGGCTGGTATGTTGACTGTAACGATTTCTTCTTTTCTCTCAACTCCTTCGCCGTGGCAGTGCGTACAGGGTTCGGATATGATTTTCCCTTCTCCTTGACAGTCGGGACATGGGGCTGTCGTTTGCATTGTGCCAAGGAAGGTGCGTTGCATACGGGTCACCATGCCCGAACCGTTACATATCGAACAGGTTTTGTATGCGCTGCCGTCTTTTGCTCCGGTGCCATGGCAGTGTTCGCAGGCAACATATCGAGAAATCTTGAATTTTTTGGTGACACCTTTTACAACGTCGCGGAGCGTTACTTTGGCATTGATGCGCAGGTCGCTTCCTCGGTTGACTGTACGGTTTGAGCCCCCTCCTCCTCCAAAGCCGCCAAATCCTCCAAATCCTCCGAATATGTCACCGAATTGTGAAAAGATGTCTTCCATCGACATCCCTCCGCCAAATCCGCCACCACTGAATCCTTGCGGTCCCATGCTCGGTCCGTATTGGTCGTAGCGGGCACGTTTGTCGGGATTGCTCAACACGTCGTAGGCTTCTGCCGCTTCTTTGAATTTTTCTTCGGCTTCTTTATCCCCCGGATTGCGGTCAGGGTGATATTGGATGGCTTTTTTCCGATAAGCCTTTTTTATTTCCTCTGCCGTCGCCTTTTTGTCGACACCCAGCACTTCGTAAAAATCTCTTTTTTCGCTCATTTTCTCAATTCCTCTATTTTATTGTCCCACGACTACTTTGCTGTGGCGAATCACTTTGTCGTTCATCGTATAGCCTTTCTGTACGGTGTCGATTACTTTTCCTTTCCTGTTTTCGTCATCGGTCGGGAATATCGTTACGGCTTCATGAAATTCCGTGTTGAATTCGGCATCGTCCGATTCGATGGGCTTTACTCCGTTTTTCTCTAAATATTTCATGAATTTATTGTAAATCAGTTCGACGCCTTCTTTCAAACTGTTGAGATCTGTGCTTTCGCCTACGGCCGTCAAGGCTCGTTCGAAATCGTCAATGACAGGAAGAAGATCCTTCATCGCATTTTCCGAAGCGTTTTTAATCAGCTCTGATTTTTCTTTCAGCGTTCGCTTGCGGAAGTTGTCGAATTCGGCCAGCAGAAAAACATATTCTTTTTTTTCCTTTTCGAGTTGCTCTTTGGTTGAGTCAAGCTCGTTTTGCAGTTTTTCCTCCTGTGTCATTTCATCTGTCACAGATTCCTTTTGTGCTTCCGCTTCCAAATCTCCGGTTTTCGTATTCGTTTGCTCTATAGTTTCGTCGTTTTTTACGTTTTCTGACATGTTTTGATGTTTTTATTATTTTTCTGAAATGGCATTCTATCAAAAAGTCTGCCAAACTTGCAGGTTGCCCGAATTTCACAAATTGAGCTTGAATACTTGTCTGTATCGGCAATTCGCAACAAACGAGTCTGCCATATTGTCACTTTCAAACAGTCCGTAAATGGCAGAACCAGATCCCGACATAGCAGCGTAGACAGCTCCGGCATGGTAGAGCGAATGTTTGATAT
>USOC01000103.1 GCA_900556245.1 uncultured Prevotellaceae bacterium | reverse complement strand
TTCGGAGGCAATTTTTGACAGTGTATCGCCAAGGAATTGAGTATGGTCGAAAGAAATATTCGTAATGATTGACAATGCCGGAGTCAGGATGTTTGTGCTGTCCAGCCGACCTCCTAATCCAACTTCAATAATTGCAATGTCGACTTTCTCTTTTTTGAAATAAGAGAAAGCCATAATTGTTGTCAGTTCAAAGAACGACGGTTGTCGACCATCGTAGTTTGACTTGAGAAATGTGTCGACAAATTTGCAGACATATTCTTCCGAGACTGGTTGTCCGTTCACTTTTATCCGTTCCCTGAAATCAAGAAGATGAGGAGATGTATATAGTCCAACCTTATAGCCGGCTTTATCCAAAATGGCAGCTAACAGATGAGAGGTGGAGCCTTTCCCGTTTGTGCCTGCCACATGGATTGATTTGAATGCCTGATGGGGGTTTCCCCACAGTTCTGCAAGTTGCAGTGTAGTGTCGAGCCCCGGTTTATAAGCCTGAGCTCCGATGTGTTGAAATACGAGTGTTTTTTTGAAGAGATAGTCGATTGCTTCTGAATATTCCATATTAGTAGATGATGTATCCGGTCAGTCCGGCAAGAATGATAATCAAAATAGGGTGAATTTTATAGAAAAAGGCCAAAATAAACGCAACAATGCAAATCGCAATCGAGGATAGTCGATGAGCTTGTGGAAAGTTTTCGGCATTCATGAGCAGTAGGGCTGCGGAGCCTATAAGGCCGACAACAACGGGCCGCAATCCCGTGAAGATGCTTTTTATGGCTACGCTATCCTTGTGACGTTGGATGAACTTGGTGGCATATAGCACAAGCAGAAATGAAGGAAGCGTTACTGCGAGAGTAGTGATTGTGGCACCGATGATTGTGCCATTGGTTGCGGTATATCCGATGTAGGTTGCAGTGTTGATGCCGATTGGCCCTGGGGTCATTTGTGAAATGGCAACTATGTCGGAGAACATGTGTTCGGAAATCCAACCTTTTCCTACAATTTCGTGACGAATCAACGATAGCATAGCATAGCCTCCTCCAAAACCGAAGATGCTTATTTTGAAATATGCCCATATCAGTTGCAAGTAGATGTTCATTGCAGATTCTCTCCTTTCTTTTCAATATTCTCTTTAAAATTTTTTGCATAGATGAAATAGCCGATAATTGCACCCAGAAGGATGAATACAATCGGGCTGGAGAGATATGGAATTTCCGACCATATTAAAAATGCGATTACAATCGGTATCCAGCAGTTGCGAAGAGATATTTTAGCCGAGCGTGCCGTTGAAAAGACAGGAGCCATAATCAGTGCGACTACAGCGGGGCGGATTCCTTTGAAAATGCTTGTCAGTGTTTCGTTTTCTTTGATTGTTTCCGGGGTAAGAAACATGGCAATAGCCAAGATGATTAGAAAAGATGGAAGTATTGTACCTAATGTTGCCGCTATGCACCCTGCGTAGCGATTGAGCTTGTAGCCAACAGCAATTGCCACGTTGACAGCCATAATGCCGGGTAACGATTGAGCTACGGCGAGATTGTCGATGAACTCTTCTTTTTCAAGCCAACTGTGCTTGTCAACGATGTCTTTCTCTAACAGGGCAATCATGGCCCAACCGCCTCCAAAGGTGAATGCTCCGATTTTAAAAAATGTGCTGAATAATTTCAGATTAATCTGATTCATTTTCCTGATCTATTGCAATGACAAAGTTACGATATTTCTGTTGAAAAAGGAGTACCTGTCTATTGATTCTTTATTCGGCATTATTTGCACCCGGGGGAAAATCGCTAATTTTGTTGTGTAGTTATTTTTTAAGCAAATTTCGTAGAATAAGTGTATTTGAAATCAGAAGCAATAAAAGATATTATGACAGTTAGAAAAGTGTTGGCTATGTTAGCTTTTTGCGGGTCGTTAGCGCTATGTTCGGCGGCGGAATGGAAAAGTGATATTTTAGAAGGCTTTAAACAAATGACGGTTGAAATGCCTGAAGACTATCATGGGAAGGTCGTTTCGACAGTTATCAAGAAAGACCTTCCGCCAAGAGAGTCGGCAGTGCTTTATGTGCATGGATATAATGACTATTTTTTTCAAACTGCAATGGCAGATAGTGTAGCGGCTCATGGCTATGGATTTTATGCTGTAGATTTGCGAAAATACGGTCGGTCGATTCTTCCCGGTCAGCGGCAATTTGAGGTGAGAAACTTGAAAGAATATTTTGCAGATATCGATTCCGCTCTTACGATTATGAGACGTGAAGGTGTTTGCAACGTGGTATTGATGGCGCATTCTACCGGAGGGTTGATTGCTTCTGATTTTTTGATGGAAAATGAGCTGCAACGGCCTATGATTCAAGCATTAGTGCTGAACAGTCCATTTCTGGATATGAATTTAAGCAAGTTTCAGGAGAATTTTCTCGTACCGTTGGTTTCGTTTCTGCCTTTTAAAAAGGTTAATATCAGTCAGGGAGACAGCAAAGCATATGCTGAAAGCCTTTTAAAAGCGTACCATGGAGAGTGGGAGTATGACACTCAGTGGAAGCGGGAAGTGTCTCCCGATGTTACGACCGGTTGGATAACGGCTATTCATAAGGCGCAGAAGCGAGTCAGGAAAAACGCCAATATTCAGATTCCGATTCTTCTTTTACATTCAGACAAAAGCATCTATGGATCAGAGTGGACTCCGGAGTTCAATACCGGAGATTCAGTGCTTGATGTGGAGGATATATCCAAATACGGAAAGCGCCTGGGAGGAAATGTGACGGAAGTGACGATTGCAGATGGTCTTCACGATTTGATCCTTTCCCGCAAGGATGTGAGGGATTGTGTCTATCAGACTGTTTTTGAATGGCTTTCCGGTCTTTAGAAGGAAACAGACAAACTGACATTGAACTGGCGTCCGGTCAAATAGTTAGGGACTCCGTATTGCAAATTGTTGACATCTGTCACCCAATAGTAGCTACTTACGTTTGAGATGCCCAGCAGGTTGAAAACATCGATGCCTACCCAGATATTCTTGAAGTGTCGCCAGAAGTTGTAGGGGCGCACTCCTGAGGTCTCTCCGCCGAGCAGCTGGTATTGGAATCCAATGTCCAAACGCTTATATGCGGGGGCTCGCATGTATGCAACATCTCGGGTCACCTGTGGGGCTGTCATTGGAAAGCCGTCGGAGAAGATTCCGCGCAGACTGAATTTCAATTTTGGAAATTTTGGGAAATAGTCAGTGAAGAAAAGTCCGAGGCTATAGCGTTGGTCTGTGGGGCGAGGGACTTTCACGCCGTTAAGCGTTTCCTGTGTTTTCATGAGAGAGAAACTGACCCAGGAATCCGTCCCCGGAACGAATTGCCCGAAGAGTTTGAAATCAATGCCTGTGATGAAGCCTTTCGATGAGTTTGTTCCTGCGTAGACTAGTTTGAGATTGTCGAGCTCATACGGAATGAGGTTGGATAAGTTTTTATATTATGCTTCCGCTGTCAGTTTAAACGGGCGGTCCATCGCACGGAATGTGTAGTCTCCGCCGACAATCAACTGTACGCTTCGTTGCGACTTTATGTCGCTGTTCAGACGTTGGTAGGAATTGCCGTTGTTGTCGGTCTCGGTGAGTCGCATTTCTTTGTAGAAAGGAGACTGATAATAGAGTCCGCCGGCAAGCCGTAGTGCTATCCTGCTGTTTCCTTCAGGAATGAAACCGATGCTAACGCGAGGGCTGATCAAAAATTCTTTATTGAAATCCCAATATGACATTCGGATTCCTCCATTGAAGGAGAAGAGGCCTATCCCTGTCATCAGTTTATAGGTGTCCTGTGCATAAAGAGAGATTTTATTTGTAGACAAGTCGTTGTGTGACATTAGGTTGTAGACCATTTTTATCTGATTGCCCATATTGGGAAGGGCGTATCCTGCCGAGTCGCGCATTTCCCACTCGCTTGAGCGGTCGTAGACTGACTGGTGGCGATATTCCATGCCATAGCTGATATTGTGATTGTTCAGCGAAGTGTGGCCTTTCAGTCCGATTGTAAACACCGATGCTTTCAAACGGTTGCGGGCATGTTCGAGATATTTTCCTACGCCAAGTTCACCACCGATGGAATTGTCACCGTCGTTTGTGCCTGCTTCATCCATCCAATATTCTCCTGAGATGTCGTATGATACGAGTTCATTGGTCAGAAAGCCGGAAGCAAGAAGGGTGAATCCAGTGGATTTGTTGAGGTTATAGTTGAGTTCAAGTGCACCG
This sequence comes from uncultured Prevotellaceae bacterium, assembly GCA_900556245.1. Taxonomy (GTDB): domain Bacteria; phylum Bacteroidota; class Bacteroidia; order Bacteroidales; family Muribaculaceae; genus Limisoma. Next base: position 992 of record USOC01000103.1, on the reverse strand, counting down.
AAATAGGTTTCAAACTTGTCATTTTCCTGACCGTCGAAATAGACGGTGAATTCCTTAACGTTTTCTGCTGTTCCGAATGACGTGGAGCGAGTTGTCGGTTTGAAGTGGTAGTTGTTGCGGGCGATATTCCCGAGGAAGGCAATGTCCCATTTTGGGCTAATCTGATAGCGGAGGTTTGTTTGATAATCGAAATAGTTAGGATCGTATTCGCCTTTCGATTCCAATGAACTGAGAAGGGATGCGTTTCGCTTGTAGCGGATGCCGTGGAGTTGGGAGAATTTGCCGGTATTGTGTCCGATGGCTGCTTCCGCTCCCATCAGACTTGCCATAACCTCTCCTTCGAAAGCTTCCGGCTGGCGGTATGTGATGTCGAGAACCGACGACATTTTGTCGCCGTATTCGGCGGAAAATCCACCGGTAGAGAATTGAATGTTTCCTACCAGGCGTGAATTGATGATGCTAAGACCTTCTTGTTGTCCCGAGGACACAAGCTGGGGTCGATATACTTCTATGCCATTGATATAAACGCTGTTTTCATCATATGAACCGCCTCTGACCGAGTATTGCGAACTCATTTCGTTTTTCGAGGAGACACCGGCCATTGTTGTCAGAAGTGATTCGACGCCACTCCCAGATACGGATGGCGTCAATTTTAGTGATTGTGCATCGAGGTTCTGCATGCCGTCAGTTTGTTTCCTGTATTCTGTCACGACAATATCTTGGAGCTCAGTAGAGATACTTATCAGTTTCGCGTTGATTGTGACGTTTTTATCAGGTTTGATGAGTTTCTGTTTATGTTCTTTGTAGCCAATGCAGGAGAATATCACTTCAATTGTGTCTTGCTTGGCGACTGAAAGCGAGTATGAGCCATTGAGTCCTGTGTTTGTGCCAATGGCAGTGCCAGCTATCCGCACCGTTGCGAACTCAATCGGTTGACTTTCGGCATCGACAACTTTGCCCGATATTTTCACTTGCGCATCTGTAAGGATTGC
>USOC01000102.1 GCA_900556245.1 uncultured Prevotellaceae bacterium | reverse complement strand
ACTATGTCTATAACCTTGTCTATACGAGTATAAAGTCCTTTTTCGATCGGAATGTCGTGCAATATGATTACGCAGGAAAGACGGTTTGTTTTGTCGGCTCAAACGCATGTGCTTATTCCGGGATTTTGAATGAGGTGGCTGCCACCTATGGCATTGAAATCAAAAAGATTGTTCCAAGTTCTGTTGGAGGGCTCGTCAAGTTTCACACTCAAAACGGATAAAGGTTAAGCGTCCTTCAGCGGGCGGAAAATGACGTGTTGTCGGGAAGTTGCTTTTGAAAAACTTTTATTGAATATTAAAAAACGTTTAATACCATAATTTGTCTTAGATAATTTTTTTGGAAATAGTCAGATTGTAGTATTTTTGCGCAAGATGAGACTCTTAAAATCAAATATAATACTCAAATACAGAAGTCGTGCGTAAGTTTTTATTATCATTAGTTGCGTTGTCGTGCATCGTTCCCGGTGTAAGGGCCGAATATGAAACTGCCGACCAAGCATCCAGAGATAGAATCAATCAGATTCTGAACGAGTTGAAACCGGCAAATCTGACCATAGGAAAGATTGCAGCCGACACTATCTTGATTGACTACAAGAAAGGGAAAATCAAGATGGATATGAACAAAATCTATGGCTATGTTCCGGAAATAGAGTCTTATACGGAGGCTGTCAAAGAACAAGTGAATGTCACTCTAGGTAAAGAGTATTCGATAGAAGTGACTGTTCTCGGTCGTCCGGTCGAAGAATTTTCGCTAAATGCCCGGCATAAATATGTGAAGCGCAAAGAAAAAGACCGTTTTGTCAATGCGCTTGATCCGCTAAGCCATCCGACAAAAGGCCTTGACGGCAAAATCATTGCGCTCTGGCAGAGTCACGGCTATTATTTCGAGCCGAAAGAAGACCGATGGGAATGGCAGAGAGCCAGAATTTTCCAAACGGTAGAGGACCTTTTTCCGCAGAGCTTCGTCATTCCATTTCTGATGCCGATGCTTGAGAATGCGGGTGCTTATGTCATGAGTCCGCGTGAGCGCGACACCAGAAGTCAAGAGTATATCATAGATAACGACGGCGGCCTTGCGAGGGACACCTATCGGGAAAAGTCGGGCGAGAAAGCTTGGACTCAAGGCGGGACAGGATTTGCTTATGCGAAGAAAGTATATCAGGATTTCGACAACCCGTTCAGAGACGGAACTTTCCGCCAAGTGCTGACAACAAAAGGCGACAACGTCTCGGAAGCTACATGGAACGCACAGCTCGGTGCGGACGGATACTATGCTGTCTATGTGTCGTATGCGAGCTTGCCTGAAAGTACGACTGACGCCCTCTATACCGTCCATGAATCATCCGGCGACCGTCAGTTCCGTATCAACCAGCGAATGGGAGGCGGGACGTGGGTGTATCTCGGACACTTCCATTTTGAACTCGGCGATCAGCCGATTGTCACGGTTTCTAACAAGTCGTCCAGGAAAAACCGCGTGCTGACAGCCGATGCCGTAAAAGTTGGCGGCGGATGTGGCAACATTGCACGCCGTGTGAAGGATGTCGTTTCCGACAATGTCAAAAGTTCAGACGCGGACAAGCAAAAAGCAGAAGAACGCCGCACGCGCATTCACAGCGAATATCGTCTCAGCGGTTATCCCCGCTACACGGAAGCAGCCCGCTACTGGCTACAATGGGCAGGAGTTCCTGATTCTGTCTATTCCCCGTCGAACGGAGTCAATGACTATACGGACGACTATAAATGCCGCGGTCTGTGGGTGAATTATCTCGCCGGAGGCTCGTCGGTATTGCCTGACCGCGAAGGATTGAACATTCCGGTGGATTTGGCGTTTGCTTTCCACACAGACGCAGGAACATTCAAGAATGACGACATCGTAGGAACGCTCGGTATCTATTATTCGAATAACGGAGGCAAGTATGCCAACGGTACCGACCGTATGACTTCTCATCAGCTGACCGACTATATCATGACGAACATTGTCAACGATGTCCGTGCAAAATTTGAATCGAAATGGACGCGTCGGGGCATGTGGGACGCTTCCTACTATGAAGCCCGCGTGCCGGAAGTGCCGACGATGCTTCTTGAACTGCTTTCCCACCAGAATTTTGCAGACATGCGCTATGGACTTGATCCGACGTTCCGCTTTACGGTAAGCCGTGCCATCTATAAGGGAATGGTCGAGTTTCTTGCCGCCAAAGAGGGGCGTGACGACTATGTTATCCAGCCGCTTCCAGTGAACAGTTTCTCCATCAGTAAAACAGGAGACAGAACATACCGGTTGAAATGGCAGCCGACCGTCGACGACCTTTGCGATCGTGCCGAAGCCACCTCCTATGTTGTCTATGAGCGAACAAGCCGCGGCGCATACCATCAGATTGCCGTCACAGCCGCTCCTGAATATGAAGTGCATATCGCAGACAACGACATTCACAGTTATCGAATCGTCGCCCAAAACGAAGGCGGATTGAGCTTCCCTTCGGAGACTCTTTCGCTTGGATGTCCGGAAAATTCGAAGGGAGAAGTGTTGGTCATTAACGGATTTACGCGAGTCAGCGCACCGGATTGGTTCGACAGCGGTGATATTGCCGGATTCTACAATGCACACGACCGAGGCGTAGGCTATATGCAGGATATCAATTTCATCGGAGACATGTTTGAGTTCCGTCGCGAGTTGCCGTGGTTTGACGATGACTCGGCCGGTTTCGGCGCAAGCCGCAGCAATTATGAAGACAAAGTAATTGCCGGCAATACGTTCGACTATCCGCAGGTTCATGGCGAGGCCATTCTGGAAGCCGGATATTCGTTTGTGTCCACCAGTGTTGCAGCCGTAGAAAACGGAAGTGTCAGCCTGAACGACTATCGCTATTGCGACCTTATCCTCGGCAAGCAGAAAGAGACAGTTATCGGCCGAGGCGAAATGCCCAATCGCTTCAAGGCCTATCCGGAAGCCCTTCAAAAGGCCATCAGTGCATATTGTGCGCAAGGTGGAAATATTCTTGTCAGCGGTTCGTATGTGGCGACAGACGTATGGGACAATCCCAATTCAGACGACGCGACGCGCGATTTTGCCAAGAATGTATTGGGCTATCAGTGGCGTGTCGGCCAGGCGTGCGTAGAGGGATGTGCACGTATAGTGCCTTCGTATTTCGACGAGTTCCGCGATTTGACACTCAATTACCATACGGCGCTCGACAACGACTGTTACGCCATCGAATCGCCCGACGGGATTATTCCGTCAGACAAGGAGACCGGCTGCGTATTGATGCGTTATACGGAAAACAACATTCCGGCAGCAGTGGCCAACGATTTTGGCACGTACCGCACCTGTGTCATCGGATTCCCGATTGAGACCATTCATGGCACAACAGAGCGTGTGAATCTGATGAAGCAAGTGCTCGATTTCTTTGACAAATAAAAAATAATACAAACCTAATGCAGAACAAAATAAAAATAACTATAGATATGAAGAGAATTAATTGTTTTATTCCGTTTTTGAATGAAAATCAGGTGAAATCGACTGTAGCCGGCTTGAAGGCCTGTGAATTGGTTGACAAAATTTATTTGTTGGCCGGCGCAGACGCAGAAGGCGAGGTTGAAGGATGCGAGAAAATTGCAGTAGGCAATCTGAACAGCAGCGATACCATGAAAAAAATCGCGGTATGTGCCGATAGCGACTATGCAATGCTCTACACGAAATTCAACACGTTGGAGTTCGGAATGTTCGCCGTAGAGCGCATGGTGAAAATCGCCGATGACTCAGCTGCCGGTATGGTCTATGCCGACCACTACAACGTAGTAGGGGACGTTCGCAGCAATGCGCCGGTAATCGACTATCAGCAGGGTAGCCTTCGCGATGATTTCAACTTCGGCTCGGTACTTATGTTCAACGCATCTGTGTTGAAAAACGCCGTTTCAAAAATTACGAAAGAATATGAATTTGCAGGTCTCTACGACATCCGTTTGAAAGTGACGCAAGAGGCAGAACTCGTACATATCAATGAATATCTCTATTCCGACGTAGAACTCGATACCCGCAAGAGCGGTGAAAAGATTTTCGACTATGTAGACCCGAAGAACCGCGGTGTGCAAATCGAAATGGAAGAGGCATGTACCGAGCACCTTAAGGCAATCGGCGGTTATCTCGAACCAAACTTCAAGAAAATAGAGTTCAGCGCAGGAAACTTCGAATATGAGGCATCCGTGATTATTCCTGTACGCAACCGAATCCGCACTATTCGTGACGCCATCAAATCGGTATTGAGTCAGCAGGCAGATTTCAAGTTTAACTTGATTATCATCGATAACCACTCGACAGACGGCACAACCGAGGCTATTGATGAATTTAAGGGCGACGAACGGTTGATCCACATCGTTCCCGAGCGCAAGGATCTTGGTATCGGCGGCTGCTGGAATGAGGGTGTTCACCATCCGAAGTGCGGTAAGTTTGCCGTTCAGCTTGACAGCGACGACGTATATAAGGACGAAAACACATTGGCAACAATGGTCAATGCATTCTATGAGCAAAACTGCGCCATGGTTGTGGGAACTTATATGATGACTGATTTCAATATGAACATGATTGCTCCGGGTATCATCGACCATAAGGAGTGGACTCCGGAAAACGGCCGAAACAACGCTCTCCGCATCAACGGACTCGGCGCACCGCGTGCATTCTACACTCCGGTACTTCGTGAGGTGAAAGTGCCTAACACAAGCTACGGAGAGGACTACGCCCTCGGATTGAACTTCTCTCGTGAATATCAGATTGGTCGTGTGTATGACGTGGTCTATATGTGCCGCCGCTGGGACGACAATTCCGACGCGTCGTTGGACGTAGTGAAGATGAACGGTCACAACCTTTACAAAGACCGCATCCGCACATGGGAACTTCAGGCACGCATCGCGCTCAATAAAAACAAATAATAGGGGAGCGAGCAGAAGATGATGACAGAAGAAACGGTACTTTCATTTATCAAAGGACAACTCGACGCTTGGGAGACAGCACGCAACAATTTTGCGGCTCTTGCCAATGTCAAGGTGAAAGAATTTCGCATAGGAGGCTCTACCTTTAAGGTACAGTTCAATCCCGGTCGTATTGTGTCGTCGGCAGCGAAAGTCGACGCCAAGTCGCTGAAGGAGCGCAAATGCTTCCTCTGTGAAGCCAACCGGCCTGCTGTTCAAGAAGGAATCGAATGGGAAGGATACACCATACTGGTGTATCCTTTC
>USOC01000101.1 GCA_900556245.1 uncultured Prevotellaceae bacterium | reverse complement strand
CCTATAAACGATAAATATCGCTTATAAGGCTAAAAAGAAAGGCGCTCAAAATGAACGCCTTAATAATCGTTGATGATGTATGCTAATCGTTGGTAATCACCACTTACTTGCCGATGCAGAAGCGGGAAAATATGGTTCCGAGGACTTCGTGGGTGGTAATTTCTCCCGTAATTTCGCCGAGGAAGTGCATGCATTCGCGAATGTCTTGTGAGACAAAGTCGCCGGAGAGCCCTTGGCTGAGTCCGTCGATTGCCCGTAGGATAGCTGTGTCAGCGTTCTGGAGGGCGTCGAAGTGGCGTGCGTTGGTGACCACGATGGCCGCCGGGTCGTTGTCGGGGACGTTGGCGGCGTCGATGAGTGTTTTTTCGAGGGTGCAGACTCCGATGTCCTGTTTGGCGGAGATTGGCGCTATGGTCGCTTCTGGGGCAGCTTCGGTGATTGAGTGCCGGATTTTTTCGATTGCTTGGTCCGATAGGCAGTCGATTTTGTTGAGCACTGCGATGAGGTGTTTGCCGGCAGAACGCGGAATGATGTCGAGAGCCAGTGAGCGGATGTTTTCAGCAGGTTGTGTTCCGTCGACCATCCAAAGGATGATGGATGCTTCGTCGAGTTTTTTGAAGGTTCGTTCGATGCCCATTGTCTCGATGGTGTCGGTTGTCTGTCGGATGCCAGCCGTATCGATGAATCTGAATAGCAGGCCTCCGAGTGTTATGGTGTCTTCGATGACGTCTCGCGTTGTGCCTCGAATGTCGCTGACAAGGGCTTTGTCGTCGTGCAGCAGACGGTTGAGCAGGGTCGAATTGCCAACACCGGAGTTGCCGCAGAAGGCGCAGAGCAGGGTCGATTTGCCGGCGTTTGGTTCGCCGACGATAGCTACGGGAAATCCGTTTTTTATTGCGTTTCCGACGGCGAATGAGTCGGCGAGACGTGCGATGACTTGATGTATCTGTTCGGCGAGGCTGATGAGGCGGGAACGGTCGGCAAATTCAACTTCTTCTTCGCTGAAGTCGAGCTCGAGTTCCATAAGCGATACGAATTCGAGGAGTTGGTTGCGAAGGGATGAAAGCATCTTGCTGAATCCGCCACGCATTTGGTTGACTGCGATGCGGTGGGATGCGCGGGAGGAAGAGGCTATGAGGTCGGCGACAGCTTCGGCTTGGGAAAGGTCGAGGCGTCCGTTCATGAATGCGCGACGCGTGAATTCGCCACCTTCTGCGGCGCGGCAGCCGTTTGCTATGAGCAGGTTGAGCAGCTGGCGCTGGATCCATACTGAGCCGTGACAAGACAGTTCGATGATGTTTTCTCCTGTGAACGAGTTTGGAGCGCGGAAAATGCTTGCTACGACTTCATCGAGCGTTTCTCCGTTTTTGTCGACGATTCGTCCGAGGTGCAGTGTGTGGGATTTGGCGGAGTTGAGGTCGACGCCTTTCCACGATTTCATGACATAGTCGATTGCGTTTTCTCCACTGATGCGCACAACGGCGATGCCTCCGGTTCCGGCGGGGGTGGAGATGGCGCAGATTGTGTCGTCGTTGGTGTATTTTGTCAGTTGTTCCATTCTATGTAGTTGCAGGATTTTTCGATAGATGTTTCAATTTCATCGGGCAGATTGTGAAAGAAGTCGTAGCCGGTGGCGTTTTCGACGCTATCGACGCTGACGGCTTGCCGTTCGATTTTCTTCTGTCCGCCTTCGTTCTTATAGATAAAGCCTATTGCCCGGTTGGCTTTTGGGGCAAGTATCACTTTGAAGAATTGTTCGGGGATGGCAACGTCGCTACTGAGCCGTTGCGGATTGTCGGAAATGATGGGTCCGGATACTATGATGAGTTGCCTGTCGCGTATAGCCCAGTCTCGTACTTTTTCTTCCAGTCTTTTCCATCCGCCGCCGTTGAGGGCGTGGCGTTGTGGGCAGATATTGGTCATGAAAAACGATTCGCGCATAGCGCTTTCGCTCCATTTCATATCAGCGGCGGGAGCCATGTGGCCGCGGTCGAATCCGGAGCGGGTATAGTCGGAAGGTTCAGGGCAACCTTCGATGTTGTTGTCGCGTCGGAAACTGTCGGATCGTTTCTCTTTCCCTTCTGTTTCTTGGGCGGTGAGTTCGTAGACCACATAGTTGGGGATGTGAAGTGCCGGATTGAACGAGACTGTGTAGCCCGTATAGTTGACCAGGATGCTTTCCTTTTCATCAGGGATAACAACGGATAGCAGGCTTTCTGAGTCGTTGGTGATGGATTGGGGAACCGTGGCTGTGCGGAATATGTCGGCAATCGACTCGCTCGTCACCTGCTTTGTTGCGAAGAGTATTGCGAAAATCATGGTGATGGCCAATAAGGCGATCCCCAAAAGTTTAAGAAGTGTCTTTTCTGATTTCTGGCGTTTTGACGTACGGCCTTTTGTCTTTTTTTTTGCCATTGCTGAGTCGATTTGTTTCGCAAAGTTACGTCAAAGTACCTTGAAATGCAAGGGTTGGGGTGAATGCCGGTTGATGAGATTCGGCGGAGGACTGTGATTTTGTGTGATTAGTTAAGACAGAAAAATGGCAAATTAATTTTTTCTACACTTGACTTGCGTTATCTTTGTATAAGATAGGAGGCGGCTCGGCAATACCTTCGCTCAAAAGCTGGCTTTTGGCTCGGTGCTGCGCTCGACTTTCACTATCTTTGTATAAGATTAGGAGGCGGCTCGGCGGAAGAAATTAAACTGCGTTTATTCTTTTTGCTCTCACCTTTCACTATCTTTGTATAAGATAGGAGGCGGCTCGGATATATTCTCAATCAAAAGCAAGCTTTTGCCCGGATATATCTCTCACCTTGCACTATCTTTGAATAAGAGAGGCTGCAAATATAAGCAGGTCTGGAAGTATATTATAAACAAAACAAGATATATGACGATGAATGTTGTAGAAAGATTTTTGAATTATGTCAAGTTTGATACGCAAAGCGACGAACTGACAAATCTGACGCCTTCCCCGCCCGGACAAATGATTTTTGCACAGGCATTGGAGAAGGAGTTGCAGGCTATGGGACTGCAGAATATTTCGTTGGACGAGAATGGCTATCTTATGGCTACTCTTCCGTCGAATATGGATAGGAAAGTTCCAACAGTAGGCTTTATCGCACACCTCGATACGTCTCCAGACATGACGGGCCGTCACGTCAATCCTCGCATTGTGAAAAATTACGATGGCGGTGACATTGTGCTTGACGCAGAGCAAGGCGTTTCCTTGTCGCCTTCGTTGTCGCCGGAAATGCTTGATTATGTTGGACAGGATTTGATTGTCAAGGACGGCAAGTCGCTCCTTTGCGCAGATGACAAGGCTGGCATTGCGGAAATTGTTACGGCTGTGGAATATCTGATGGCTCACCCGGAAATCAAGCATGGAGATATCCGTATAGCATTCAATCCAGACGAGGAAATCGGTCTTGGTGCGCATAAGTTCGATGTGGCTCGTTTCGGAGCCGACTGGGCCTATACGATGGATGGCGGCGCAATCGGCGAATTGGAATTTGAAAATTTCAATGCGGCGTCGGTAAAGGTGTCGTTCAAGGGGCGTAATGTGCATCCCGGCTATGCCAAGCATAAGATGATTAATTCTATCAGAATAGCCAATCAGTTCTGCATCATGCTTCCCCGCTGGGAAACTCCGGAACACACGGAGGGCTATGAAGGATTCTATCATCTTGTCGGTTTCGAAGGAACGGTGGAAGAGACCAAACTTACCTATATTATCCGTGATCATGACCGTGACCGTTTCGAACGACGTAAGAAGGAAATGGAACACTTGGCGCGCAAAATCAATCATGAATATCCCGGGTGTGCCTCGATTGAAATCAAGGACCAGTACTATAACATGCGTGAAAAGATTGAACCGGTAATGCATATTATTGACATAGCCAAACAGGCGATGGAGAATGCAGGCGTGGTGTCGAAGGTGCAACCTATTCGCGGCGGAACAGACGGAGCACAGCTGTCGTTCAAGGGACTTCCCTGCCCGAATATTTTTGCAGGCGGTCTTAACTTCCACGGACGTTTCGAATATGTGCCTGTTCCTTCGATGGAAAAGGCAACAGACGTGGTCGTCGAAATCTGCCGTCTTGTGGCACAACATTAGGCCTGTCTATGACGGATAGAAATACGCTTGTCGTTGTAACCGGACCTACGGGTGTGGGAAAGACGGCGCTTGCCATACGTCTGGCGCGTGACCTCGGCACGGAAATAGTGTCGGCGGACTCGCGCCAGATTTTTCGTGACATTCCGATTGGTACGGCTGCTCCGACAGCGCAGGAGCAGGCCACAGTGAAGCATCATTTCGTTGGAATGCTTTCGCTGGATGAATATTATAGTGCGGCACGTTTTGAGGAAGACGTGCTGGGCTTGTTGCCTTCATTGTTTAAGAAGTCGCCTTATGTGGTGATGTGCGGCGGGTCAATGATGTATGTCGATGCTGTGTGTAAAGGCATCGATTCGCTCCCGACCATCAGCGATGAAGTGCGTCGTGACGTGGCTTCCCGCCTTGAGCGCGATGGAGCCGACGCTATGCGTGAGGAGCTGCGGCGTCTTGACCCGGACTATTATGTGCAAGTCGACTTGCACAATATGAAGAGGGTGGCTCATGCTGTCGAGATTTGTCTTCAGGCAGGTTTGCCATATTCGCAATTGCGCACTAACACTGTCAAAGATCGTCCGTTCCGTATTGTGAAAATCGGAGTGAATATGCCTCGCGTACACCTTTTTGAAAGCATCAATCATCGTGTGGAGGCATTGATCGAAGCCGGACTTTTCGAAGAAGTCCGAAGGGTCTATCCGTTGCGTCATTTGAACTCATTGAACACTGTTGGATATAAGGAGTTGTTTGCGTGGATGGACGGTACGATGGACTTCCGGACGGCAATCGCGCGCATTCAGAAGAATACGCGCGTCTATGCCAAGAAACAGTTGACTTGGTATGCCAAGGATCCTGATATCCGTTGGGTCAGCCCTGACGATTATGAGGAAGTGGTTCGACTGGTCGGATGTCGGTAGTTTCCTATTTGATGGTGTGACCTTGCGTTACATCTGCAGAATAGGGATGCAGTTCTCCTGAGAAAGTCAGTCTGTTGCCACTGAAGTTTGAATTGACCGTCGCATCGCATCGCGTCCCGCCTTTGGGGAGCGTGAAATGCACATCGGCAGTGATGGCTGTGCCTGACACATACATGGAATAGATGAGATTTCCTTTCTTGTCGTATGATATCTTCTTGTTGGAAATGCGTCCTTCCACGG
>USOC01000100.1 GCA_900556245.1 uncultured Prevotellaceae bacterium | reverse complement strand
GAGGACGCTGTGGTGGCAAAACCACCTTTTCCATCATCTGTCCGACCACTCCGTCGGCAAGAATCATCGCCGGTGTACGATACTTAAATGCCAAATCCCATCCAAGACCTACAAAATCACACATTTCCTGCACCGAAGAAGGGGCAAGCACAATGAAGTGATAGTCACCATGTCCACCGCCCTTTGTCGCTTGGAAATAGTCGGCTTGTGAAGGTTGGATAGTTCCCAAACCGGGACCACCGCGCATAACGTTGATTACCAAAGCCGGCAATTCACTCGCAGCAATGTATGACAAACCTTCGGCCATCAAACTGACACCCGGACTCGAAGAAGACGTAAGCACCACTTTCCCGGCCGCAGCTGCTCCATAGACCATATTGATGGACGCAACTTCACTCTCCGCCTGCAATACCACCATACCGGTAGTCTCCCAAGGCTGTTCGGCCATCAACGTTTCAAGCACTTCAGACTGAGGCGTAATCGGATATCCGAAATAGGCATCAGCCCCGTAGCGGATAGCCGCCAATGCCAACGCTTCATTACCCTTTATCAATTTTATTTCTTTTTCCATCGAAAAATCGTTTTAATCAGGTTGGTTAATCTACACGAACTTTATACACCTCTATGCACGCATCCGGGCATACAAGTGCGCAACTCGCACAGCCGATACATGCTTCAGGATTTGACATATAGGCAAAATGATAGCCCCTGTTGTTCACTTCTTTGGGCTGCATCGACAAAGTCTGCGTCGGACAAGCCACCACACACAGGCCGCATCCCTTGCATCTTTCGTCGTTGACAGTCACTGCTCCTCTGATTTTCGCCATAGTATTTGAGTTTATTTGTTAATCATATTTGCAAATGTAAAATAAAATTTCAATAAAGAAATCATTTTATATCTATTTAATTTTTGGCACATTTCCATAAGTTTTGTGTAATTATCGTTAGAGCAACAATCCCTTTGCTACCAACTACCCCCATCTTCCATTTCACGACGCTCTTCAAACGCATAGTTAAAATAACGTACAAATGGATAAAGCAAACGAATGTCAGCAACAGCACTCTCCATCCAATCAGTATTTTCAAAAAAAACATCATCATAGGTACGACAAACAAGAAATTCTTTTTTCTTGATAATTTCGCCATAAGGATAATCTTTCGGAAAGCCTGCCGGCATTTTCTTGAGGCTGTCCCCTACCATTTTAGGGAAGACCTGTCTGAAGACAGGGTTATTGACGATTTCAAGAAACTCATCAATATTGTCATAGATGTTACGACGCAGAAATCTCAGCACAGGAGGTTCGGGAAACCAGACTCCTCCATAAAGAGCACAATTGCCAGGCTCCAGATCGAGATAATAACCTCCTTCCTTTGCTTTTTTGCCGTCTTTTGCCAAAACAATGCCAAAGTGGGTTTTGAACGGAGACTTGTCGGCGGCAAACCTAATGTCACGATAAATTCGATAAGTGGCATTCTTTGGGGCAAGGCCGGCAATATGAGAGTCAAACCCAGACACAGCCCCGACAAGCCGCTCGATTTCACCGAAGCACGCTGCCCGTATAGCCTGATACCGACCTTTTTGCTCAGCAAACCATTGCCGATTATTATTGTCTCTCAATTCTTCTAAAAAAGCGAGCATAGTAGAAAATCCCGACATATGAAAAATGGATTTTGTAAAAGCGAATGTAGACATTCCACTCCAAAAACACAAGAGATTCTCCATTTTTTTGCAAGGAGAAATTCTCGGTAACAAAGCCTGCATATCAAAGCAACGATTGTGTCGTCTCAGCATCCCTTGATATCAAAAGCAAGATATCTCCTTCCTCCAACAAAGATCCGCCTTTCGGAACCAGAAATTCATCCTTGCGCCTAATCAAAACCACCAGCTCCCCCTCCGGGAAAGGAATATCTTTAATCCTGCGCCCATGGGAAAGCAAATCGGGCGTACAGGTCAACTCATGAAGTTTGCCGCCTATTTCCTCCGGTATTTCTATTCCGAAATTGCTTTCCTTTTCTCCTTGAGGCTCATTGAGCCCCATTTTTTTTGCCATCCATGGAATTGACATTCCCTGAAAGAGCAAAGAAACAAGTGTCACAAAAAATACAATATTAAAAATCTGTTCCGCACCGCTCACTTCTTCAACTACAGGATACGTGGCAAATATAATGGGTGCGGCACCACGCAGGCCGACCCATGAAATGAAAATCTTTGACTTCCCACCGATACGCTTTCCGAACGGCAAGAGAGAAAGCCATACGCTTAGCGGCCGAGCAATGAAAGACATAAACAGACTCACAAGCAATGCCGCCACAACAACAGAAAGCATCTCGTGTGGATTGACAAGCAATCCTAGCATTACAAACAATACAATCTGCAATAGCCAAGTCAACCCATCAAGGAACGTACATATCTCTTTATGCTTGAAAAGTCTTCTATTGCCAAACACCATACCAGAGAGATAAACCGCCAAAAAACCATTCCCTCCAGCAAGATTGACTGCACAATATATGATAAACACCATGCTGAGCACCAACACAGAATAAAGCTCGCCATTGCGCAACCCGATACGGTTTACAATCCATACCCCTATCCGACCGGCCACATAGCCACCGGCAATACCAACAGCAAACTGCAAAAGAAACGAAAGGACAATATCCCATCCCGACAAATCTCCGGTATGGACACATTGTATAAGAATAACCGTCAGCAAATATGCCATCGGGTCGTTACTTCCACTTTCCAACTCAAGCATGGGCCTTAGATTGTGATTCAGCCCGATTTTTTGAGAGCGCAAGATATTAAACACAGACGCAGAATCGGTCGATGAAATTGTGGCCGCCAACAGAAGTGATCCGAGCAAACTGAAACCGATTTCCGTATGCTGCCAACCCGAAATCCAAAAGACAAACAAGCCCGTAAACAACGTTGTGAGCAAAACACCGACAGTCGAAAGCATGATGCCGGGAGCAAGCACAGGATTTACATCAGACATTCTCGTATCCATACCTCCGGAAAAAAGAATAACACAAAGTGCCACTGTCCCTATATATTGAGCAGTCAACGCATTGCTGAACTGCACTCCCAGTCCGTCTGTTCCAAAAAGCATCCCGACAATAAGGAACGTCAACAGAGTCGGAATCCCGAAACAATACCCCGTCTTACTGATTAAGATGCCGCAAAATAAAAATCCGGCCGCAACAAGCAACCACGTTTCCAAAGAAAATTCCATATACTCGCAAATTTTATATTCCTACCCACAGTCTTTCATTTGACAAAGATCGCGAAAGGTGAGAGCAAAAAGAATAAACGCAGTTTAATTTCTTTTGCCGAGCCACATCCTGCCTTTTACAAAGATAAAATAAAACCCGATTTCCAAAATTCACCTGACCAACATTCACCAAATTCGCTATCAATGAAAAGAAAATAAGGCAACCTGACGATTGTTTCATTCAAAAATTTGCTAATTTTGCCACATACGAAAAATCACACGAATGAAATTTCTAAAATACATCACCCTGTATTTTACAATCGTATGTCTGACCGCATTTTTCAACTCTTGCGGCAAAAAAGACGAACCGCAACCGATTCATGCGGCCACACACACTCTATTCATGTATTTTCCATGGTCTGACAACCTTTCCTCATACTTCGAAACAAATATCGAAGATATGATGACGGCCATCGAACATACGGGATTGAACAGCCAGAAAGTGATTATTTATCTGGCCGAATCCGACAATAGCGCAACTCTTTACCAAATTGACCTTTCAAGAAACCGCTATATCCGCAATCCTGTCAAAAAATACACTGGAAACCCAACCGTCTCAGCAGAAGGCGTAACCTCGGTTCTCAACGACGTGAAAGCCATTGCTCCCGCCGAACACTTTGCCATGACCATCGGAAGCCATGGATACGGATGGATTCCTAAAGCAAGGTCGACGGACATCAGAAATGCCCGATTGCTCAAAACCGGTGTTCCACAATGGCCGACACGCTTTTTTGGCGGGCTAAGTGCGGAAAACCAAATTGATATAGAAGATTTTGCCTTGGGCGTCAAAAATGCAAACATCCATTTCGACTTCATCCTGTTTGACGACTGCTATATGTCGACCGTAGAAGTCGCATATGAACTGCGCAACATCACCGACTATATCGTAGCATGTCCTTCAGAAATGATGGGCTGGGGCATTCCTTATGACAAAGTCGGCAAACATCTGCTTGGAAAAGCCAATCTGAAAAACGTATGCGACGGCTTTCTCAGTCACTATGAATCTTCTTCGACTCCATACGCATTAATGGCCGTGACCGACTGCCGGCAATTGACAGCCTTGGCCAATCTAATGAAAACAATCTATCACATATACGCCCCTAAGCCGACTTCCACAATCCAAAAAATTGACGGACTGCAGCCCCCCATTATTTTCGACCTCAACGACTATGTAAAACAGACATGCAACGACCCGATTATGCTAGACGCCTTTCAGAAGCAGCTTTCTTCCACTGTAGTCTACGAAGTACACACCCCTTGTTACTATACCAACCAGTCGGGAGAAGAACGTATCCGCACGTGCTGCGGCATGACAATTTCCGACCCGAGCATCAATCCTGATGCAGAAGAAAAAATCCGGACAGCCTGGTGGAAAGCCACTCACTAACCACCCCTCCACCGAACATACACCTTTTCACGTCGCATCTGGTTGCTACTGAAACAGAAAGTAACTGAAAGCCTTTCGGATTCAAGAAAAAAATCATAACTTTGCATTCATAATTCGAACAAATAATTTTTTACACATATTATATGATTAACGCTCAAGACATTAAGAACGGAACATGCATCCGTATGGATGGCAAATTGTACTTTTGCATCGAATTTCTTCACGTAAAGCCGGGCATAGGCAACACATTTATGCGTACGACACTCAAAGATGTGGTAAACGGCTACGTGCTCGAACGCCGCTTCAACATCGGTGAAAAACTGGAAGACGTACGTGTAGAACGCCGTCCTTACCAATATCTGTATCACGATGGTGATTTCTATCAATTCATGAACCAAGAAACATTCGACCAAATTCCTATCGCTCACGACTTGATCAACGGTGTAGACTTCCTGCTCGAAGGTATGGTATTGGACGTTGTTTCAGATGCTTCTACAGAAA
Organism: uncultured Prevotellaceae bacterium; assembly: GCA_900556245.1. Classification (GTDB taxonomy): domain Bacteria; phylum Bacteroidota; class Bacteroidia; order Bacteroidales; family Muribaculaceae; genus Limisoma. Next base: position 111 of record USOC01000100.1, on the reverse strand, counting down.
CTGTATTGTATGCAGACATGCCTATCAAAGTTCAGATGAAGGTTACTTACACAGAACCGGGTCTGAAAGGTGATACTGCAACCAACACACTGAAACCGGCTACAGTAGAAT
>USOC01000099.1 GCA_900556245.1 uncultured Prevotellaceae bacterium | reverse complement strand
TTCGTACCGTCGAGCGCCGACTTCACAGCCGCGTCCGTCGTGCAGTAGAGCACCTTGTTCTTCACACCGAACAGCACCGTGATGTCGCCCATGCTGAAGATATACTCCCCCTCGGCGGTCTGCTGAACGGGCATGCCCGCCAGATTTTCGATGTCGTTGCTGATGACGATACGTTTCATCCGGATGGCTTTTATTATCAGTATGAGCAAAGGAACAAGTATGGAAATGATGAATCCCAATCCCAATATGATTGAGCCTTTCGGTGCGATTTTCTTTACGTCGTTGTAAGCCGGGTCAACGATGCGTCCGATGGGGGATGCCCCGAATTTAAGAGCGTTGCTTTCGCGTTGTTCCAGCAGGAAGACATAGAGGTTGTTTTTGATCTGCTGGTCGCGGAACAGGTTGAGGTATTGGCGTTCGTGTGCCGGCAGCTTGCGCAGACGCACCGCATATTTGCCGTCTTCGCGTACGAAGTCGTTGTAAGCAATTTCGGCGCTTTCGCGGGCTTTGCGCATTGTCTCCACCACACCTTCGCGCATTGCGTCAATCTGTTTGTTGAGCGACAGCAGGGCCTTGTTGTCGCGTTTGGCCGACATGTCGAGCTTCATCCTTTCCAGAATCAGCTGGTTGTAGGATTCGATTGACTTGGCAGCGCTTTCATAGTCCTGCCCGCTGGTGACGGGGATCATCGAATAGCGGTTTTCGGGATTGTCAAGAAATTCGCAAATCATGTCGAAGATAGCCAGTTGCGTCTGGAGTCCGACGATTGAGGCCTTGTTGGCACTGGTTTGTTCAAGCAGGACTTTTGCTTCTGTCTTAAGATCTGTCACGTCGTTAACGGTCTTGAACTCTTCCAGTTTCTTCTCCGAGTCGGCCAGTTGTCTGATGAGTGTTTGCAGACGGTCGTCGATAAACGATATTTCCCGGTTGGCTTTCTGCTTTTCCTCTTCGAGACGGCGTTCGTTGAAGATACGCAGTTTCGTGTTCAGAATGTCGTGCCCGCGAGCGATATTGTCGTCTTCATAATTCAGCAGAATGACGTTGGTCTTCAGGCTTTCAACATAGTCGTCTGCCACTTTCTCCATAGTCTCCGCTGTTTTTTGAGTGCCTTCCACTTCGATTTCCATATCGAAGTTTCCCTTGATTTTCTTGAAGAAGGGAGTCTTTTCCAAGCGGAAAGAGTTGTCTCCATATTTGAAATCTACAGGAAGTTGCAGATTTTTTCCCTCGAATGCGGTTGAGAAAATCCCGTCTTTCACTGTTGCGTCAGCCGTTCCGTCGGGGTGAAGCGTCAGTTTGACGGTAAATCCGTCGATCATCTTGTCGAGAGAAGCGCGGTCGGCGCAAATTTTCACCGGCGTTTCGCGATAGAGGTTCTTGTCGCGGAAACTTGATTTGTCGATATAATTATAGTTCAAGTCTAATTCTGCAATCAGCTGGTTGAGCAGGCTCCGGGATTTCAGCACGACAAGTTCGTCGTCGACCGAACCACCTCCCAGCGAACCCATTGAAAAGGATTTCATCATCGCCATCATGCCTCCGGCGGCCGGCCCTTCTGTCTGCTCAATCAGCATTTCTGCATGGAAGGCATAGACTTTGCTTTTTTTCTGCCAGTAGAAGACGGCAATCCCCATGACCACAATGAAAGAAATCAGAAAATACCGCCAGTGCTTTCTAATCTCGTAGATTGTGCGTGAAAAATCAATTTTGTCAGAATTTGTATTCATATTTTTCAGTTTTATTATTTTCAAGAATGTGGTTTGCCGGTTGCTTCAGCAAATCCTTGACCTGTCGCTTGGGAATGCCGGAACCGGCTGATGCTACAATACCCATCACGGCCATCAGCAGTTCGCCGGAGGCATTAAGGACAGAACAACCGGCGGTGGCGTCGATAGCCAAAAAAGCGATGCACATCACGCCGACAGAAAAGAGCCTATACCCTTGCGTACGCAGCGTAATCCGGAATTTTCTCCATATCCACCGGCAAAAAAAGACGAAAAAGAACACTCCGATGAGTCCGAATTGTGCCAGTTCGGGGTAGAATGTGTCGGCTATAAAATCGTCGTAGGTTGGCGACAGTCCCCAAAGCATAGATATGCCGTATTCGTGGTAGAGCGTGGAATAGAAGATGTCGGAACCTGAAAAGTAGGTGGCGAAAGAAGCCAGTCCGGAGCCGAGCAGCAGATGGTCGGCAAAAACAAAAAAAGAGGTGGCGTAAAGCACAGGACGTGCATAAGTTTCCATAACGTCCGGATCGAAAGAGTCGGAGTTTCCGGTGATGAAATAATATTCAATCTTTTGCCACGCAACCAGCACGATTAACGCAACCAGGGAAAGGGCGACAGCTATGTTGCGAATGCTTTTCAGATTGACAGTGCCCGGTTTGTAGATGAAAAGCATGTAAAGGCAAAGAACGAAAAAACCGTAGTATTTCGAACGAGTACATACAAGACCAAGCAGAAGTATGAAGACTACGGTTCGCAGGTCTTTCTTTGACAGGATGTCCGGGTTTTCCGAATCGACAGACAGCAGCAGATAGACCATTGCGCATCCGGCACAGATTAATCCTGAATGATATATGTGGGCGATGACGTCTTCGTAGATATCGGAGGCTACAATCATGAAGGCAATCATTGCCAATACCAGACAGACGCATTTCAGAAACGACTTCTCTTTTGGCGTAAAAGTCGGGGCGATGGCGTAGGACACGGAGAAGGCAATCAGAGGTTTGCACTGGATGATATAGTCCCAAAGCATAGCCTTCGGAATGCTGTAGGCTGATGTCAGCAGAGAGTAGGCAAGATAGAATGTCATCACTCCGATGAGCGCAAACATCAGTTTGTATCTGCGGAAATTGCGGTTGAATATCATATCCGTCAAGGCCAATGTGGCAAATGCCGCAAGAGTCAGTTCGTCGGTTATGGGAATCAACAGCGGAGCCGTTATCGTTGAGACGATGGCAAGGGTAAACAGGTAGAAGTAGGATTTCCTGATGCTTATCATAGCCATTCCGGAGTCCCTGTTATTTGTTGTTGTTGATGGTCAGTGCAATAACTAAAGATGCAATAACCGACAATGCGCTGACAACAGTCGAAACGACGGTCACTTTGAAGGCATTGTTCTGGTTGTATTTTGAATTGTCTGAACGGATTTTGTTCGGTTCGACATAGATAACGTCGTTTTGCTGCATATAGAAGTAGGGCGATTCGACGATTCCCGCATCCGCAAGGTCAAGTCTGTGAAACTCTTTTTTGCCATCGATTTCCCGGATTAGCAGTACATTGTGGCGTTCGCCATAGACGGTCAAATCTTCTGCGGCGGCAATTGCGTCAAGCACGGAGAAGCGTTCGCTTTTCACCTCGATGGCACCGGGTTTTGTCACTTCGCCCAAAACGTTGACCTTAAAGTTGACCAATTTCACTTTGACGGCAGGTTCGTCGACTTCTTTCGCGATTTTTTCTTCCAGCAAGTCTGCCAGTTGTTCGGTTGTCTTTCCTGCTGCCGGAATCTTTCCCAATAAAGGGAAGTCGATAAAGCCTTCTGTGTCGATGACGTAGGTTTGGTTTTGCGGAGTGCTAGTCATGCTTACTTCCCCTTCTTTTGCCGGATTGACAAGAGGCAGATTGTAGGGGGCTGTCGCTTCCGGAACGAGCGAATTGACTGTGATGACCAACTCGTCGGAGGGCTGGAGCTTCAGAGTATAATCTACCGTTTTCTCTTGTGAGACAAATTGGTCGGAATTTTTGAAATATGTCAGGTTGTCTGCGGATTTGCAGGCAAATAAAAGTGTTGACAGAATGGTTAGGCTGAATATTTTGAGAACCGATGATTTCATAATTTGAATTGTTTTTATATTAACGTCAGTCTAGTTCAGTTTATTATGTGCAGAATTCGTTTTTACTCGACGAATTGGGGAACAAAGTTAGTGATTTTTTCTATAACTTTGCAGGTATAGGAGACAGAACCAGGGTTCAAATTCGTTGCGAAGAGCCTTGTGAGAGATGCTGTCGGCCTGTGATTTCTGAAATCAAGATGCATTATGGAAAGTTTTCTGCCATTCGAAATATCAGTATATGAGGCCTTGGCCTTGATGTTGATTTTGTTAGTTGCCTCTGCGCTTGCTGTCCGTTCGTTGCGTCGGTTCTCGTTGATGCGGAGGTATGCGACAGTCGTTGATGCGGACGACGGGCGTCTGTCTGTACCCTCCTTATCGGTTATCGTTCATACGTTTAATTGTGACGCGCAGTCGTTGGAAAGAAACATCCCGCGGATTATGGAACAGGATTATCCGGATTTCGAGGTGATTATTGTCAACGTAGGCGGCTCTGAAGACGTGAATGATGCTTTGACGCGATTGTCAGGACGTTTCCCAGGTCTGCGGACGACGTTTGTCCCTCGAAGTTCATCGAATGTTTCAAAGCGGAAACTGGCGATTACCTTGGGAATCAAGGCTGCAAAAAACGATATAGTAGTCATTACTTCAGCAGGATGTGTTCCTTCCGGCAGATTGTGGCTTAGGTCGATAGCCCGGCATTTTGGCGAGTCGGCGGATATAGTGTTGGGAGCTGTTCGCCATGACTATGAAGCAGACCGTGGGTTTGGTCATCGCTATCGGGCTTACGACGAAGTGACTTCAACTTCGCGCTATCTGACTGCGGCTGCTCGCGGGCATGTCTATCGCGGTAACGGCGGGAATATAGCCTATCGCAAGCAATTGTTTTTCGACAACAAAGGTTTCTCTTCAACGCTCGACATGAAATATGGTGACGATGATATTTTCGTTTCGGAAATTTCCCGCGGACGTGAGGTGGCAGTCGAATTTTCGGAAGAGGCTGTCTTGACTGAATCGTGCGCTGATTTTTCGGTTCAATTTCGTCGGGACAAAGAGCATCGCTTCTTTACGCTGAAGCAGGTGAGAAGTGTAGGCAGCATCACGGTTTGGCTGTCCGATATCGGTCTGTATCTGCTTTGGCTGCTTGCGCTGTTGGCCGTGGTTTATGGAGCGTGCCTTTCCCTTGATGGCGTATGGGAGAAAGGTCTGGCGATTGGCGCAGTCGCATTATTCGCTTTTTTGTCGGAGGCGATTATTCACATTCTTTGTTACCGGCGGATTGCTCGTTTGCTGCTTGCTCCGGCCTTGTCTCTGTCAATCCCGTTTTTGCGACTTGCTCGTCCGATTGTCGATATCTCCTATCGGATGAGAGCTTCGAAGGCGGCAAACTATACCTGGGAATAACTTTAAAATTATCTAGATATGCAATTGAAATA
>USOC01000098.1 GCA_900556245.1 uncultured Prevotellaceae bacterium | reverse complement strand
GATCTTGAGCTGCCAGGATACCATCAGTACTGGAATTATGCAGTGAAGAAGGGATATTCAGGAACAGGTATTTTTACAAAAGAAGAACCAATGAACGTTTTTTATGGCCTTGGGATCGAAGAACATGATCAGGAAGGGCGTGTGATAACACTGGAGTTTGAAGATTATTACTTTATTACAGTGTATACACCAAATTCACAAAGTGAGTTGGCAAGGCTTTCTTATCGTATGAAGTGGGAAGATGATTTCAGGGCATATCTATTGCAACTTCGGAAAAATAAACCGGTCATTGTCTGCGGGGACATGAACGTGGCACACAAGGAGATCGATTTAAAGAATCCAAAAACCAACCGGAAGAACGCCGGATTTTCGGATGAAGAACGAGAAAAAATGACAAAGCTTCTCGATGCCGGCTTCACAGACACCTTCCGCTATTTTTACCCGGATACAGAACAGATATATTCCTGGTGGTCCTACCGTTTCCGTGCCAGAGAGAAGAATGCCGGCTGGCGTATCGACTATTTTCTTGTTTCGGAGCGATTGCGGGCGCATTTGACTGGCGCAAAAATTCATGCGGATGTTTTCGGATCCGATCATTGCCCTGTTGAAGTGGATATTGATTTTTAAATGCAGGTGGCTATGTACGAAGAAAGGATAGAGCAGGCGGTGGAGAACTTCAAAAAGGGTTACAACTGCTCGCAGTCGGTTGTTGCGGCGTTCGCCGACCTCTACGGCCTTGATACGGATTTGGCGTTGCGTGCGGCAGCCTCGTTTGGCGGAGGCATCGGGCGTATGCGAGAGACTTGCGGCGCTGCGTGCGGCATGTTTTTCCTTGCGGGACTGGAAACGGGAACAACCGATCCGACCGACCGGGAAGGAAAAGGCGCTAATTATGCAGTGGTGCAGCAATTGGCGGCGCGGTTTCGGGAAATCAACGGTTCGATAATTTGCGGTGAGCTGCTTGGCTTGCGGAAAACAGCTCCGACACCGAGTGAGCCGGAGGCGCGCACGGCCGAATACTATCGTAAACGTCCATGCGTGAAGATGGTGGAAACGGCGGCTACGTTGTTTGCCGAGTTCTTGACAGAACGTGGTGGCGTAAGGAAGTGATTTTTCACAGCTGTCTATATCGCAGACGTCCGGATTGCAAAAAAGTTTTTTGTCCGGACGTCTGTGTGGCTTTTTCAGGGGTGTATGAGTCTATCCTTTGAAATCTTCTCCAAAGTCGAGAGATTCCGCCTTTTCCCTTTCGCAGCGGCGTTTTGTCCAGCAGCGACGGCACATTGCCATATATCGCTCGTTTCCTCCTATTTCCACTTGCTCACCGTCGGTAACAACATTGCCCAGGCGGTCGATGCGTGCGTTGATAATCGTCTTTCGTCCGCAGGTGCAGGTCGATTTCACTTCGTCGATGGTATCCGCAATTTCAAAAAGACGACGCGACCCGTCGAAGAGGTGGCTCTGAAAGTCGGTGCGCAGGCCGTAGCAAAGCACGTTGATGCCGTAGTCGTCTACAATTCTTGCCAACTGGTCGACCTGTTCGGCGGCGAGAAACTGAGCTTCGTCGATTAGTATCCATTCTTTCAGACCTTCAGCCTCGAAGATGTCTACCAGCATTCTGTACATGTCTGATTCCGGAAAAATCCAGCGGCATTTGCGTTCGATGCCTATTCGCGAACGGATGACGCTGTCTTTCTCGCGGTTGTCGACTATCGGCTTCATACAGAGGTAGTCGAGTCCTCGTTCTTCAAAATTGTATGCAGTCGTAAGGAGTATGGCTGTCTTGGCGGAACCCATCGTCCCATATCTGAAATATAGTTTTCCTCTTCTGTGCGGATTGCAATTCATAGTTTTGTGTTGAGGTTGGTGTTTTTGCAAAGGTATCGGTTTTTGTTGCAGAAACCTTGAAAACACCCTAAAACTTATTAACAATTTCCCGAATTCTGGCAGATTCACTAATTTTGTAGTGTGAAAAAACGGTTCCGCCCCTGACAGGAGCGGTGAAATAAAATTAAGACCTCAAAAGATGGAAAATAAATTGTCAGTAGGCACTGTTTGTGTGCAAGGCGGATGGAAGCCGGGTAACGGAGAACCCCGAGTGTTGCCAATCTATCAAAGTACAACGTTCAAGTATGAGACAACCGAGCAGATGGCTCGTTTGTTCGACTTGGAGGAGTCCGGATATTTTTATACGCGGTTACAGAATCCGACAAACGATGCCGTCGCTTCGAAAATAGCCGAGCTGGAAGGCGGTGTGGCAGCGATGCTTACTTCTTCCGGACAGGCGGCCAACTTCTTCGCAATTTTCAATATTTGCGAGAAAGGCGATCATATTGTCGCTTCTTCCGCTATCTATGGCGGAACATTCAACCTGATTGGCGTCACTCTGAAAAAGCTTGGAATTGAGAGCACGTTTGTCGACCCGGATGCGTCTGAGGAAGAAATTGCGGCGGCATTCCGTCCGGAGACCAAGGCCCTGTTTGGTGAAACTATTGCCAATCCCGGCATGAACGTGCTGGACATAGAAAAGTTCGCAAGGATAGCCCATGCTCACGGCGTTCCTTTGATTGTCGACAACACGTTTGCAACGCCAGTCAACTGCCGGCCGTTTGAATGGGGCGCAGATATTGTGACGCATTCAACGACGAAATATATGGATGGACATGCGATGGCTGTCGGAGGCGCTATTGTCGACAGTGGAAATTTTGACTGGACGGCTCATGCCGACAAATTTCCCGGGCTGACTACGCCCGATGAGTCCTATCATGGACTTACCTATACCGAGAAGTTCGGAAAATTGGCGTATATCACGAAAGCTACGGCTCAGCTGATGCGCGATCTTGGTTCTATTCCTTCTCCATTCAGCGCATTCCTGCTCAATGTCGGACTTGAGACGCTCCATTTGCGCATGGAACGTCACTGTCAGAATGCGATGCGCATAGCGGAGTTTCTGAATAATCATCCGAAAGTGGCTTGGGTGCGCTATTGTGGCCTGCCCGGCGACAAATACCATGCATTGGCTGAGAAATATATGCCCGGCGGGTCGTGTGGTGTCCTTTCGTTCGGTGTCAAAGGGACGCGAGAGGATGCGGCTCGCCTGATGGACGCTTTCCGCTTGATTGCCATTGTAACGCACGTGGCTGATGCACGTACATGTGTGCTTCATCCGGCAAGTCACACACACAGGCAGCTTTCCGACGAGCAACTGCGCGAAGCCGGCGTTGCTCCCGACTTGATTCGTCTGTCTGTCGGTATCGAAAATGTCGATGACATTATAGCCGATTTGGAGCAGGCGTTGGCGACTGTCTGAAAATCTGGTGGTGCTTGACGCTATCGAGGCAGTATTGAAATAGACAAATCCCCCAAAAGCAGAGTTTTTAGCTTTTGGGGGATTTGTCTAAAAGAGGCGTTGTCTCTTTTGTCGAGTAACTACCGGGACTGTTTGCTGGTATAGGTCATTCGTTAGCTGTCAGGAAAATGAAGTCGGCGTTGAGTGGCCAGAACAGCGGTCCGGTGAGCATCCGGTATTTCAAGTGCCTTTTTGTTTGAGGTTGTTGCAGCTGACTGGGCGGGAGGAGTTCATTTCGTTGATGACGGCGAAGGCGCGTTCGAGAATGGTGTCGACACCTCGGGCCTTGTCGGCGTTGTCCATGTCGACTTTGCATCCTTCTGAAGGGCTGACACCGAATTCTGTCAGAAGTCCGTCCGGTCCGTAGATAGGTGCGGCACTGAAACGCACGCTCCATCCGTTGGGCAGTTCGGAAGTGAACGGCATGCCGCATCCTCCGCCGGTTACGTCTCCCACGACACGCACTCCCGGAAGGCTTTTCATAATGGAAACGAAATTGTTGGCGGCGCTGTAGGTTGCCCGGTTGCATACCACCACGACCGGCTTGTTCCAATGGATTCTTCCGGCACTGGGGCGCATTGTGTAGGCGTAGGGAGAGGAAAATTCGTCGTGACCCGGACCTGTTTTGTGGGTAATTATCCCGGCAGGTATCGGGGTGTCGATAAACCTGCCCACGAGTGTTTCGACGTTTGTCAGCAATCCGCCGCCGTTGTCGCGCACGTCGATAATCAGTCCGTCGGCAAGAGCGAGTGAGGATAGGATATGGTCGAGGTTGCCTTCTCCGACCGGCGAGGAGAACGAACCGTAGTGCATATAGGCAATGTTGTTCTTGAAGATGCCGTAGTTGATGCCGCTTGCCCGGCGGTAGTCGAAGTTGAAGTAATGTTCGAGCACGAGCCGTTTGTCGTAGTTCTGTGGGTACTGCTCCCAGATCCAGTAGCGTGAAATGTCGAAAGGCGACACGAGATTCGTGTGCCCGTCTTTCAGCTCTTTCAGCATATCGGCGCACACTTTGAACAATTCTTCGTCAGTCATTTGGTTGTCAATCTTCCTGCGGTATTGTTCGCCGATGGCATCCCAGTCGACATCTTTATAGGCAAAAAAGCAATAGTGCTCATCGAGGGCGGTCCAAAGTGCATCGAAGTTGCCGTGTGGATTGTCGGCATACTCCGGAATGTCGTGGCAGGCGAAGAGCAGCGGGCATAGGCACGCTGCAAGCCAGAATCGAAGAAAAGGCAAGGGAGTCTTCATGATGCAAATGTAGCTAAATTTTTGATTGTCGCGGCAAAAATGTGTCGGAATCAGGGCTATGCCGTGACTTTTCCGCCTGAAATTAAGATGTCTGTTGACAGCGGCATTGCATACAGCCGGGTGCGGCGCCGGTTCAAAACAAAGAAGCCGCATCGGCGGAGTGTCGTGCGGCATCTTTTTATGTAGTTTTTGGTAGCGGACTATCGGGGTAGTGTCTCGATGGCCAGCGCTTCATAGGCCCGGTCGGCCTTTTTGACGGCTTCGTCCACGGTGTCGGCAGTGGCAAGAATTACGGCCATACGGCGGTGTCCCACCACTTCCGGCTTGCCGAAGATGCGGATTTGTACGCCCGGTTCGGCCAATGCCTTTTCAATGTTTGAGAATATGACTTTGTCGGTGTCGCCTTCGACAACTACTGCGCGGGACGCGGACGGTCCGTAGAAGCGGATTGACGGAACAGGAAGTCCGAGCAATGCACGCGCATGGAGCGCGAACTCGCTGAGGTCCTGGGAAATCATGGTGACCATGCCGGTGTCGTGCGGGCGCGGACTCACTTCGCTGAAAATCACCCGGTCGCCGCAGACGAAAAGCTCGACGCCGAAAATGCCGTAACCGCCGAGCGCCCCGGTGACCAGCCCGGCGATGCGTTCCGCCTCGGCCCGCGCCTTG
>USOC01000097.1 GCA_900556245.1 uncultured Prevotellaceae bacterium | reverse complement strand
TCCGATAAGAGCCATAATCAGAATAGACCCCATCTTCGAAAGGTCTGTCTTGGTGAAATAGCCATAGACTGTCATTGCGCCGAACACGCCGGCTGTAATAAGGAACGTTTGGGCAATCGAGCCAAGGTCAAACGCCAGGAAAAGCGTGGAAAACACCAATCCGTTGAGCAACGCATAGCCGAAAAAGAGAAGAGCGGCCATCCCGGTACTCATTTTATTGATGCGTGCGGAAAGCACAAGCACAACTGCCAGTTCGGCAATCATCAGTCCCCAGAACAATAGGCGGTTCGAGATAAGAGTTATCATAAACTCTTTGCTCGATGCCGCCAAAAATGCGGTCACAGCTGTCAGAATCAGGCCTAAAAACATTCGAAGATAGACGCCACGCATCACTTTCGACACACTGTCGGTTAGCGTAATGGTCTGCTGTCCGTATCCTCTGTCATTGTAATTTTCAATCATTTTTTTTCGTTTTAAAAATTTTATTTCCATTGTGAAGATAACACCTTTCGCCGACCTTTGGTTCAACTTGCCGGTTAATAAATGCTAATCAAGCTATTGCAGAACAATTTCGATGACAAATAGAGGAGACCCGAAAGCCTCCTCCTAAAGTCTTGTGTTTGAAAAATTTCCTACATCCGTTCGGGAACGTCGATACCGAGCATCCACATGCTGCGACGCACAATGTCAGACACAGTGCGCGACAATGTCAGACGGAAAGCTCTGACATCGGAATTCTCTTCGCGAAGAATCGAATAGTCGTGATAGAACTGATTGTACTCTTTCACCAAATCGTATGCGTAATTGGCCACAAGAGCCGGACTGTAAGTGCGTCCTGCCTCTGCCACAATGGCCGGGAAATCCGCCAGGCGCTGTATCAAGGCTATCTCCTTTTCGTTTGGTTCAACATTGTCGGCGACAAAAGTCTCTGCGATTTGATCGGCGGCGGCCCTGCGAAGTACTGAGCGGATACGCGCATAGGTGTATTGGATAAACGGACCCGTATTGCCGTTGAAGTCAATGGATTCTTTCGGGTTGAACGTCATATTCTTGCGCGGATCGACTTTCAGGATAAAATATTTCAATGCGCCAAGACCGATTGTCGCGGAAATCTTGTCGGCTTCTTCCTGCGTGCAGTCGTCAAGTTTGCCGAGCTGTGCAGAAGTTTCCTTGGCGGTGTTAATCATCTCGTCCATCAGGTCGTCAGCGTCAACCACTGTGCCTTCGCGCGATTTCATTTTGCCTTCCGGCAATTCTACCATCCCGTAGGAGAAATGCACGAGGTCTTTGCCCCATTTGAATCCGAGACGGTCAAGAAGCAGCGAAAGCACTTGGAAATGGTAATTCTGCTCATTGCCGACCACGTAAATCATCTTGTCAATCGGGTAATCCTGATAGCGCAACTTGGCCGTTCCGATATCCTGCGTCATATAGACGGAAGTGCCGTCGCTGCGAAGCAACAACTTATGGTCAAGTCCGTCGGCGGTCAGATCCGCCCACACGGAATTGTCTTCCTTGCGGTACATGATGCCTTTGTCAAGACCTTCGAGCACCTTCTCCTTGCCCTCAAGATAAGTTTCGCTTTCATAATAGATTTTGTCAAAATCCACGCCAAGGCGCTTGTATGTCTCGTCGAATCCGGCATACACCCATTCGTTCATTGTGCGCCAGAGGCCGCGGACCTCCTCGTCTCCGGCTTCCCAACGACGAAGCATCTCGCGCGCCTCCTTCATCAGCGGAGATGCGGCTTCCGCCTCTTCTTTCGTCATTCCTTGTGCCTCAAGCTCTTTCAGCTCTTCTTTATAGTGCTTGTCAAAGGCTACATAAAAATCTCCGATTAAGTGATCCCCTTTCTTGCCGGCTGTTTCCGGTGTGACTCCGTTACCCCACTTCTGCCATGCAAGCATCGACTTGCAGATATGGATACCGCGGTCGTTGACAATATTGGTCTTCACGACTCTCTTCCCATTCGCTTCCATAATACGCGAAAGACTATATCCCAACAGGTTGTTGCGGACATGTCCGAGGTGGAGCGGCTTGTTGGTGTTTGGAGACGAATACTCAATCATCACCAGTTCGCTTTCAGGCGTTGCTGCTGTAAAACCGTAATTTTCCGTCGAATGAACATGGTCGAGAACGCCAAGCCAGAATTTAGGCTCTATCACAATGTTCAAGAAACCTTTAATCACGTTGAAAGACCTGACTGCCTCGCAATGCTCCTGCATATATGCTCCAAGTTCCTGCGCTGTGGCTTCCGGAGACTTGCGAGACGCTTTCAGATAAGGGAATACGACTAGCGTCAAGTTGCCTTCAAACTCTTTCTTCGTTGTCTGAGGCGTTATCGTTGCGGCTTCAACCTCAAGCCCGTAGAGAGCTTTCAGCGCTTCCGCTGCCGCTGCTGAAATAATGCTATCGATTGACATATTTTGATAATTGATTTGTTTATTTCTATTGTATCTGTTCAAACTGCAAATTTACACAGAATTATTCGATTTATTCGTAATTTAGAGCCTAACTTGACGACTTACACTCCGATTCTTCCTTTTTTGCGGTCAAAACTCCTTTTTCCCGACGTTTGACACGGCTATTTTTCGAAAAATATTCAAAAATAAAACATGAAATTTGCACAATTTAAACAGAAAGATTAACTTTGCGTCGCTTTTTCACAGAGAACACGCTTGAAAAGAGCTGCTCGGATGGTGGAATGGTAGACACGAAGGACTTAAAATCCTTTGGCCATTGCGGCTGTGCGGGTTCAAGTCCCGCTCCGAGTACAAAGAATGCCTCTTAATCAATTGATTACGAGGCATTCTTATTTTATTCAAGTTCCCAAAAGCGATAACACTCCTAAATATTTCCGCCTCATCAGGTGATACATTCGTTCCTTTGCAAGGGCAACGGCTGTTCCAAAGGAACAACGCCAGCACTGTCAGATTCGGCGATTGCGCCATCTCCCGCTGCGGAGAAACGCCCAACTGAGCGACATCATCATTACTCCGTAGACCGACTCCGACGTCCATGCCCAAGCCACATCAACGCGCATCTTGAAAATCACGACGGTCGTATAAATCATATACACCACCAATGCGGCCATTTCAAGCATAAATGCCTTACGCGTGTCGCCCGTTCCGGATACGCTTTGAAAATATACATTTGCCGGGACAAGTACCAAATAGGAAAAACTCATAACCCACACCGACGCTACCGTAGCGTCTATCAATGCGGGAATATCCGTATAGATAGCGATAAAAATTTTCGGGAAAAGGCTCATCACCAAAGCCAGCGGCAAAATGATGGCATAAGCGAGACGGATATGCCGGTTTATCACCTTCACCACCTCATCTTCCCGACCCTCTCCGATCATGTTACTGACAATAGAGCTGCAAACCGACGCAAACGCCATCAGAATCATAAAGAGAAAGCCCGACAGACTGCGCACTATATTGGTGACGGCAAGCGACTGCTCGCCCAAATGTTCGATATAGACAAAGAAAATAAACCACGTAGAGAGCGAGATGACACTCTGCACCATCACCCACAACGAAACCCCCAGAATATTGCGCAGCTGGCGAAAATCAACACGAGGTATCCGATCCAGCCCATACTTCTTATAATCGATGTGCGTTCGTGTATAGACCACAAAAAACAGCAGCGACACCAGTTCGGCCAGCGAAGAACCGATAGCGGCTCCAGCTATTCCCATCGCAGGAACACCCAACTTTCCAAAAACGAAGATATAGTTGAATACGACATTGGATGCAACCATCACAACCGAATTGAGCGTCAACGTCTTGGTCTGCGTCGTACCGACAAAGAAAGCTCGGAAAATACCCGTGGCAAATGCGAAAAAGAATCCATACACACGCCATTCCAGATAGTCGCCGGCCTTGTCAAGAACATTCGGAGAAGATATCATCCAAGCCAGAATATCCTCACAATAGAGTTGCGTCAGCGTGAAAAGCACCGCCGCCAAGCCAAGCAGAAAAAACATTCCCTGATAAAAGATTCCTCCGATTTGCCTGTAATTGCCTTCTCCGTTCCGACGAGCCATCAGAATCTGTGTTCCGATGCAAAAGCCATGGCCAGCCATGAAAATAACCAAAAAAAACACGCCGGCAATGGCAGAAGCTCCAAGCTCAACCTCTCCTACCCGTCCCATGAAAGCAGTGTCTGTAAGCCCTATAAGCTGCTCCATAACCAAACTGATCAATATCGGATAGGCCACTGTCCAAATTTTCTTATAGCTATAGTCTGTCATATCTCTTAAAAAAAATCTTTCAAAATGCAAAGGTACGTCAGCAGCCCCACTCCGACAAATGATTTTACTTCCTGCACGACCGACAAGCCTCCTTTTCGAAAAAAAATTTACTTTTGTGCAACTTTTTGACAATCTCTCCGCATCTAACGCTCAGAAAACAAAAAAACGCAGTACTAACCAATACTCAAAAAACAATGAAAAGAATACTATTCCTCCTGACTGTCGCATTGGCCGATTCATTTTCAACATTTGCGGTTCCGACTGCCGAATCCCTCCCTGAACAGCCCAAGCATATCGCTACAGACACAGTCTCCGCCGAAACGATAAAAGCCATTACCTAGATTGTACGCAACGAGATAAGAGCTAACAAAGAATCTGTGGACGGCAACAATGAAACCAATTTCGAAAAGATGGCCGACGGAATTGTTCCAATCACCGCCATTTCAATGCCCTTCATCACAGTCATTGTAATCGTTCTTGCGCTCATTGCCGCTGAAACAAAACGCCGGCGCCGCAAATACGAACTCGTGGAAAAAGCCATCCAGGCCAACTATCAGATTCCGCCATACGTATTTCAGAACAACGCCTCCGTTTCTACGGAAAACAGCCGGAAAGCGCTGAAGTCGGCCATTATTTTCATGGCTGTAGGATTCTCGCTATCGCTGTTCTTCCTTGTTGTTGGTGGTGTTGATGTGGCTTCATTGGTTCTCATGATATTCCTTATCGGGCTTGGAAAATTGATTGTCGCCGTCATCGACATCCGAAACGAATCGAAAAGCCTCCAACAAGACACCATTCAAAACCCATTCATCCAAGAAAATGCCGAACAAGATTGACGAACTGAAATTGGTTGCCCGCTGCGCACTCACTGACAACCGTGATGCGTTCGGACAGCTGGTGGAAGCGTATCAATCTGACATCCGACGGTTTTTCCTCAACCTCACCAACGGCGACACCTGCCTCTCCGACGACCTGGCTCAAGAGACTTTCATTAAAGCCTATATTGGCATCCGAACTTT
>USOC01000096.1 GCA_900556245.1 uncultured Prevotellaceae bacterium | reverse complement strand
CACGGCATAAACAGCAACAGCCATATTAACGGCACAACATATACAGTCAGGTAAGTGAGTGCCTTTCCTATCAGCAAACTTGAAGAACCTACTCTCTTGTCAACGGCATCAGCCACACCGTTCCGACGCCGCTCGTGCGCGCCACCTCCGGCTGTGCAAATGGAAAGAATCAGCGTCTGCTGCACAATCAGAACAAGAATGCCGGGTAACAGAAACGTGGCAAAACCCTGCTCCGGATTGCCTAACGCAAAATAACTGCTCGACACTGTTGGCGGGATTTTTGGTGCAGAAGCTCCCAAACGGGCAATCGACTCAAACTGTATCCGGCTGCCAATTTGCATCGATGCATCAGTAAATCCCATCAGCAAAGACTTATAGCGAATCAACAACGACATATCGCAATAGAGCGACACGACAGCCTGCTCGCCTCGTTCGATTTTCTTTGAAAAATCCTTGTCAATGACAACGATGCCATAAGCTTTCTTATCCGCCATCATCTTCTTAGCTTCCTGCAGATTAGCCGCATATCCGGCAATCATCACCGACTCTGAAGCATCGGCCAGACGAACAAACTCCCGGCTTCGTTCCGAACGGGCTTTGTCGACCACAGCGACAGGCACATCCCGCGCCAATTCAGGATTATAGATGAGCGCGTAAACAATCGGATAAGCCAACGGGACAAGAAAAAGGAAAATCAAAACTCCCTTGTCCCTGAAAATAATGCGGAATTCATTTTTCCACGCCGTATATATATCACTGAAATATATTTTCAATCTATTCATCGTCAACAACATTCAAGGAACGTAAACCGGATTCTGCGCATGCCGACCGATACGACGCGCCACAAACAACGGCAACATCATAAAACAAAGCAACGCGACATAATAGAATCGCGAGTAGTAGAGAGGCAACCCATTGAGTATCTGGTCCACATAAATCAAAAAATAGTAGCGCGACGGCAAAATATAAGAGAATATGGCAATACTTCCATACATTTCTTCCAAAGGGAAAGAATAGGCGCCTAATGAAAATGTCAGGATGCCAATCAGCGAACAGATGCTGAGCGAGAGACGCAGGTTCGGAATTATTCCGGCAATGAAAACGGCAAATCCTTGATTCGCCATGACAAACAGCGACATCGTTGCCACCACCTGAAACACCGAACAATTCATCGGAAATCCCATATAGCCGTAAAGCAACGACTGGAGGAATACGCCCACAGCAGTAAATATCAATGTCTGAGGCAGAAGTTTTCCAAAAAGAGCAATCGTTATCGAACCGTTTGCCGTCTGCAGCCAATCGATTGAAGTCCGCATTTTTTCTTCATGCCAGATACTGAATGCTGTCACGAGCAAAATCATCAATGCCAGCACCGTGGGGATAAACGAATTGGAAAGATAAACCGAATAGTTCACCTCAGGATTATGCAACGGACTTGTCTGAAGCACAACCGGCTGAAGCAGCGTCTGCGCCTGACGGTCGGTAGAAGATCCCGACTGCACCAGGTAGTTTTTCACCATCGCCGCCGATGTCAGCACCGAATTAGTCTTCAAACTGCGGAACAACAATGAGCTGGGGATAAAGAATGTGCTGTTCGTGTAATAGGCAATCTCTGGACTTCTTCCTGACATAGCGTCACGCGTAAAATTGTACGGAATCACATAATAGCCATAGACTTTCCCCTCCCGGACAAGCCTCATTGCGTCGGCCTCACTATTGACTTCATAGCGGACATCGACCTCTTTCGCCGACCGGATATTACGCACAATAGCCTGGGTCTCCACCGTATTGTCCAAATCGACAATAGCCGTCGGGATATGCAAAGGAAGCCCGTTTTTCATCAAGCCCAACAGAAACATTGCGCACACAATCGGGATGACAATCATCGCAAACAGATAAAGCCAACGCCCCGACAATTGCCGGCACTGCCTTTTCACCGATTGGACAAAACCCGTATCTACCATCTGACGGCTCTCCTTTTATTCCAAAATTACGGTCATTCCCGGACGAATATCTTTGATAGGTTCGGAACTTCGCATTCTGACCTCAAACGTGCGGCTGTCGTAGTCACCGGTCACTTTCGTGGCACGCCACACGGCATAGTCTCCCATATCTTTGATATAGAACACCTCCGCTTTCACATTTTTCAGTCCGAGTGCAGGAATTTCCACCGACACTTGCTTGCCGGAAGGAAGGTCTTTAAGCATCGTTTCGCGAACGTTGAACACAAACCACTTATTGTCTGCCTTCAGAACATTCATCACCGGAGTGCCAGTCGAGACAAGTTCTCCCTCATTTGGAAAAACATCGACAACCTCTCCGTCGCAAGGAGCAAGCAAATACTGGTCTTTCAAAATCGACTCCACTTCCTGCACAGAGCCCCGCGCAGCGGCAACCATCGCATCCGCCGCCAGCTTATCCTCCCGCTGGGCTCCCTCTTTTGCCATTTCATACTGTGCCTTAGCCGCACTCTCTGCCGCAACAGCCGCATCATAGGCTGCCTTTGCTTCATCACGCTTCTGAGCCGAAACCACATTCTGCCGATAGAGCGATTCCATCCGGTCGTAAGTCTTCTTGCGAATGTCGACAGCCGCCCTCGCCTGTTGCCACAAGTCGTAGGCAGACGAAATCACCTGCTTACGCGCGCCGGCATCTGCCTTTTCCTTTTGCGCCTGAGCCGCATCCTGCATTGCCAAAGCCTGCGCCAACTTGGCATCGACAGTCGCGGAGGTAATTTTAGCCAATGTGTCGCCACGATGCACCATTTGTCCTTCTTCCACATAGAACCGCTCAATCCGACCGGGCATCAGCCCGGAAACTCTGACAGTCGTCCCGTCCACCTGTCCCTGAACAATCTCTTGAGCAGGCTTGATTGTCAGAAACCCGACAATGGCCAACAGTACTACAACTACAACTGTCGCAGCGATTGCAACAAAAAGGTTACGTTCTTTGCGTTTTATTTTATTCTTGTCTTCTGTGGTAAAATTCAAATTCTCCATATATAGTCCAAATATTATCAGATTAATAACTCAGCGTACCTGTCACCTTTGAAAGATAGACGCTACACAACTGCATGTCAATTTCCGCATCAATCTGCTCCGAATGTGCTTTCAACCATGCCGTTTGTGCCGACATCACATTGTCGAGAGGCATCACCCCTTCGCGATAGCCGATTTGCGCCTGCCGAAGATTTTCCTCCGCCTTCGACAGATTGGAACGGGTCATTGCCAATCTTCTGGCGGCTTCTTTTGTCTTATACGAAGCTTGCGTCACTTGCAATTCGACTTTTTCGCGAGCTTCTTCCAATTCCAGTTCCTTGACAATTTTTTCACTTCGTGCGGCACGATACTTGTTGTAGTTGCCACCCCAATGCCAGAGAGGCACTTTCAACATAGCCCCGACACTGAACATCCCTTTTACGCTTTTGTCAAATCCATTGAAAACGTTCGGATTCGAGAAGCTGTAAGACCCAACCAGGGCCAACGTCGGCATCATCCCCGCACGCGCCACGTCTTGCTTGTTTTCAAAAACTTTCACAGCCATCTCCAGACTCTTCAAATCCGCCCGCCCGGCATAGACGCTTTCCATATCGTACGATTTCTGCACAACTGTTCCAAACGACTTTTCTTCCGTCTCTTCATCAACAAGAGAAAAATCCTCATTGAGAGGCATCCCACAAATTTGCGCCAACACCATTTTAGCCAGCGCCACCCCATTCTCAACTTTTGTCTGGTCGATATTCGCCTCATTGAGCTTTACTTCCACGCTCAGCAAGTCGCCTTTCGTCGCCAGTCCCTCGACAATCAACGCCGAGACATTACGATGAAGCGTGTCGAGCAATTCAATGTAACTGTCGGCCAATTTCTGTTTTTCACGAAGCGAAACGACTTGCCAATAGGCGGCATCTACCGTATAGACCACTTCTTTCGCCGCATGGTCGAGCATCTGTCCGGCAATTTCTTCGCCATATTCCGCCATTTTGTTTAAAGCGCGTATCTTTCCGCCCATAAACAACGGCTGCGTCAGCGTCACCATTCCGCCGAACATATTATGAATATCGAAAGTCATGGCTTCCTTAGGAATCATAGCCACCTGCGAAGGGACAGGCGTGCCGTCGGGTGTCAACAGCGGCGTGCCGTCGGGCTTCATGACAAGATTATAATCGAACTGTCCGGTTGCCGGGTTAAAAGTTTTGGTGGGCAGCATCTGGTCTCCCGAAAGAAGAGATATCTCCTTTTGATTATACATATACATTGCCGAGAAATCAACCCCCGGCAAATAGGCGGCAAAGGCCTGCTTCTTCTGATATTCCGCCCCTTTAATACGCTCGCGGGCTATCTGCATGGCCTTGTTGTTGCATAAGGCCATACTTCTACATGAGTCGAGCGACAACGGAGCAGACTGGCAGTAGGCAGATGCGACGGCCGTCAAGCAAAGAAAAAATGCAAAAATCCTGTTAATGTGCATAGTTGTTGTCAATCTAAATCCTCTGCTAAATTAACAACAAGCCCCAACAAATGTTCCTATTTTCTTTTTGAAAAGACTATATGCTCAAAAAATACGACCAATAGAACACCAATTACAAATCCATTCGTCAGAATAGGCCGTAATGCAGATGGAAATTCTTCGGAAACCGTTGCCGGAGTGAGGGATACAATCAACGCCACACACAAAGGAATCGCAATGATCAAAGCATCGTCGAAAGAACGCACCGCACGAGTTTCAACAATCATATTAAAAGCCGCGGCGAGTTGCAGGATAATGATATAACCCAAAATAATGCCAATCACGGCATCCGGAAGCAACGTAAACCAAGAGATGACCGACGGGAAACATGCACAGACAATCAATCCGATTCCACAAGGGAGAATCGTGTAGCGAGACGCACAGCGGGTCGAAGCAATGATTCCCGGAGAAATAGAGAAATCCACCGGTCCGATGACTCCGAGCGATCCGGAAAGCATATTTCCCAGACCGATAACCGAACAGCCACGACGCACCCGCGCCTTGCCATCTGTTGCGCCAACAATGCTACGAACCGACTCTACAGACCCCAATTCATTAATCAGCAAGGCAAAATAGCAAATCAGAAAAGAGATGATGACCGAAAGGTTGAAATCCGGCTTGACAAACATATCGCTCCAACGAACCCCTTCAGAGACATCAGGAGGTGCCGGCATCCCGCTGAACGCAAAATAGGCGGCTGTCGCCGACACTGTCAGAATCACCACCGTCAAAGATTTTCCGATGCCCTTAAGCCAACGGTCGATTAGAAAGACAGCCACGATGGCTATCAA
>USOC01000095.1 GCA_900556245.1 uncultured Prevotellaceae bacterium | reverse complement strand
CTATCGACTCCGGGAAAAAGCGATTTCTGCCCCTGCTATTACTGGGCGACGAGCAGGAAGATATGATTGACCGCTACCTTGACAAGTCCGATCTCTTTGTGGCCTTCGACAACGACTGTCCTATCGCTGTGGTCGCAATAATGTGCCTGTCTGGCAATACTGTTGAAATAAAGAATCTTGCTGTCGACATCCGATACCAGCGAAAAGGCATTGGCAGAGCTATGATTGCCCACATAAGGCAATTCTACCAATGCCATGAAATTCTGGTCGGAACCGGAGAAAGTCCGGCAACAACGGATTTCTACAAAAAGTGCGGTTTCGTATTTTCCCACCGCATTCCGGATTTCTTTACGAACAACTACGACCATCCGATTATAGACGGAGGCGTACAGCTCAAAGACATGGTCTACTTCAAAATTACTTTTTGAAACAATTAAAAAACCGCGGAATGATACAGCAAGTATGCCACTCCGCGGTTATTTTGACAACTTCCCTTATCAACGGATAAACAATAGTTCGCGATACTTGGGCAACGGCCACATCTCGTTGTCGACCATCAGTTCCAACTTGTCGATATGGTAACGGATGACATCCATGCAAGGGCGCACCGTATCATGATAAAGAATAGCTTTTTCTCGTTCACAAACCACCTTATTCGCAGCCTTACGTGCGTCAACCATCTTGTCAACTTCACTCTTGATAATATACATGTGCTTCGCTATCTTGCGGATTGTCTCTTTTTCCTGATAAGCCAAATCCGACTCTTCATCGGTGAAAATCGCATTGATTTTCATCACATTGTCAAGGAGCAACGACTGATAGCGAGTAGCCACGGGAATCACATGGTTGATGGCAAGATCCCCCAGTACGCGGGCTTCAATCTGCACCTTTTTCGTATACATCTCCCATTTCACCTCATTGCGAGCTTTCAACTCAACCTCGGTGAATACCCCTGTGTTCCGGAACATCTCAACACTTTCTTCCGACAAATAAGCATCAAAAATTTTCGGCACAGAAGCCTCGCAGTCAAGGCCGCGGCGCGCAGCTTCTTCCTTCCACTCATCGCTGTAGCCGTTACCGTCGAAATGAATCGACTGATTCTCCCGAATCAGGTTTTTCGCTTCTGTCAAAATAGCTGTTTCCTTTTGCTCTCCCGCGGCGATTCGGCCGTCAACAGCTTTTTTGAACCGCGTCAGCTGATCGGCGACAGCTGCATTGAGCGCAATCATCGACGAAGCGCAATTGGCGGAAGAACCCAACGCACGGAACTCAAACCGGTTGCCCGTAAACGCGAAAGGCGACGTTCGGTTGCGGTCAGTATTGTCGAGCAGCAATTCAGGAATTTGTGTCACGTTTTTCAATTTCATCCCTTCCTTGGCCGAGAAAGAAATCGTGTCATCCTCCGGTCCGAGCAGACGGTCAATTACCGCTGATATCTGACGGCCGAGGAACATCGAAATAATGGCAGGCGGCGCCTCGTTGGCACCAAGCCGGTGCTCGTTGGTTGCCGACGATATAGACGCTTTCAGCAAGCCGTTGTGACGGCGTACTGCCGCCATGACATTGGCAAGAAAAGTGATGAACTGCAAATTGTCCGTTGGCGTCTTGCCCGGACTGAACAGCATTTTCCCGGTGTCTGTGCCAAGACTCCAATTGTTGTGTTTTCCCGAACCGTTTACTCCGGCAAATGGCTTTTCATGAAGCAAGACCTCAAAATTATGACGGTTGGCCACTTCACTGATAAGCGACATCAACAGCAAGTTATGGTCGTTTGCCAAATTCGTTTCCTCATAGATGGGCGCTAATTCAAACTGATTGGGAGCCACCTCATTGTGACGAGTTTTGGCAGGAATGCCCAACTTGTGGCACTCGATTTCCAATTCAAGCATAAAGGCTTCAACGCGCGACGGTATAGAGCCGAAATAATGATCCTCCAGCTGCTGGTTTTTGGCACTTTCATGTCCCATCAGCGTGCGGCCGGTCATCACCAAGTCAGGACGTGCGGCATACAATGCCTTGTCCACCAAGAAATACTCCTGCTCCCATCCAAGATACGATATAACGTGCTTCACATCCTCATCAAAGTACCGCGCCACAGCCGCTCCGGCTTCGTCCACGGCATTGATTGCCCGAAGAAGAGGTGTCTTGTAGTCAAGCGACTCTCCGGTGTATGAAATGAAAATTGTAGGAATACACAGCGTATGGTCAACAATGAACGCAGGAGAGGATATGTCCCAAGCCGAATATCCGCGCGCCTCAAAAGTGTTGCGAATGCCTCCATTCGGAAAGCTCGACGCATCGGGTTCTTGCTGCACAAGCAGCTTTCCTGAAAATTCCTCGACTACGCCGCTTTTCCCATCGTGCTCAATGAAACCGTCATGCTTCTCGGCCGTTCCGTCGGTCAGCGGATGGAACCAGTGGGAATAGTGCCGGGCACCATTGTCCATCGCCCATCGCTTCATGCCGGCAGCCACACTGTCGGCCAATTCCCTGCTGAGGGGCTTCTTGTCGTCTATAGCGCTGACAAGGGCCGCATAAGTCTTTTTATCCAAATACTTATACATCTGAGCGCGATTGAATACATACTTTCCATAATAATCACTCGGACGCTCGCTGGGAATCTCCACAGGCACTGCCTTACGGCCATAAGCCTCTTCTACTACTTTAAATCTTAATGTTGACATAAATCGTTGTATATATGATGTCTTATTTTCTAATTCTTGAAACTACCGCTTCTTTCGTTTTGCCGAACAAACATGCTGATGCAAATTTACCACTTAATCCTCATATCACCACTTCCCCCTCAAACGATATTTCCGCCGGACCGGTCAGATAGATTCTGCCGTCGGTCTCCCGCCAGTCAACTTCAAGCACACCGCCAGGCTGCTCCACCTCCATCTTTCGTCCGCATCGGCCTGTAATCGCTCCGGCTACCACAGCCGCACATGCTCCCGTTCCGCACGAAAGCGTGGCTCCACTGCCCCGTTCCCACACGCGCATGCGCATTCTGACGCTGCCTATCCAATCAACCAGTTCAATGTTGGCACGCTTCGGAAAAACAGGATGGCTTTCAAGAAGTGGACCTATACGATTGACTGCCGTCTCATCCGCAGATTCACAAAAAACAACGCCGTGTGGATTTCCAATCGACACGGCGGTAAGGACAATCGTCCCACTATTCGTTTCCACTTCAATATGCTTTGAATCATAGGATGCTACAGGAATCATAGCCGAATCAAACACGGGACAGCCCATATCTACTGTCACCCTGTTCACTTTGCCGCCTTCACGGTGCAAAAACAGCCTTTTCACGCCCGACGCCGTTTCCAGCGTCACGACAGACTGACGGGAAAGCCCCTTCTCCGACACATATTTTCCGACACACCGCGCGGCATTTCCGCACATTTGGCCTTCCGATCCGTCGGCATTAAACATCCTCATCCGAAAGTCGGCACACTTCGAAGGCTCAATCAGAACGAGGCCATCCGCTCCGACACTCCGATGGCGATCGCTCAAACGCCTCGACAATTCAGCGGGCGAGTCAAGCCTCATATTCATGCAGTCCACATAAATATAATCATTGCCCAACCCGTGCATTTTGGTGAATTTGAGTACGCTCATCTTCGCAAAATTCCAACTTTCATTTGATTTCGCCACAAAATTACTGCTTCAATCTTGCACCACAAAATATCAGTATGTTTTTTTGCCTGAATTCAGAGAATTCCCCTTGTGTCCATACTCTGTGACGCAGCCCTTTCTTAAGAAAGACAAATACAATCTCCCTATAGCCGTCCGAATCCGCCGACAGACAATCCTTGCGAAAAGTTTCCCGCTTCACTCTACTACGTTTCCCCATTATTTGCTACCTTTACGCAAATTTCAAAACTTAATCTAAAAAATCAATATTATGAAGTATTTGTTTTATTCACTTATTGCTGTTGCAACTATTCTGGCGGCAAGCGCCGGAATCAAAGCGGCCACCCGGAAAACCACCCAGAAAACCACCAACACGGAGACCATACTTCACGCATGGTGCTGGTCGTTCAACACGATCAAGGACAACATGAAGGACATTGCCGAAGCCGGCTATACTTTCGTGCAGACATCTCCAGCAAACACCTGCTTCATTGTCGGAAACGGAAAATGGTACTACCATTACCAACCCATAGATTGGAAAATAGGCAACTACCAGCTCGGAACCCGCGACGAATTTAAAGCGATGTGTGACGAAGCCGAAAAATACGGCGTTCGCGTCCTTGTAGACGTGCTGCCCAACCACACTGCATTCGACACGACTGCTGTCACCGACGATTTTAACAAAGCTGTTGGCGGACACGAAAACCTATACCATGCCAACGGTCTAAACGAAATAAAAGACTACAATGACCGCTACCAATGCACAACCGGCGCCATGGGAGGACTTCCAGACGTAAACACAGAAAACCCTGATTTCCAGCACTACTATATGCTATACGTCAACGACCTGATTGACTGTGGTGCCGACGGATTCCGCTACGACACGGCCAAACACATCGGTCTTCCTTCCGACCCGCTCGACGCCAAAGCCACACAAAATGACTTTTGGGACGTCGCAACCGGGCGCAAACCGGTCAAGGGAATTACGCTGAAAAACAAAGACAAACTTTTCATCTACGGAGAAGTTCTCCAAGACAAGAACGTCAAGGAAAAGGAATATGCAGAATATTTCGGAATGTGCGCCAGCAACTACGGACATGCCATCCGTGAAATCATCAGCAACCGAAAAGCAACCGTCAAAGAAGTGTCCGACTGGTGCCACTCCGTTGAGCCAAACCGCCTGACAACATGGGTGGAATCTCACGACACCTATTGCAACGCCAACGAATCGGCAGGTCTCACCGACACCCAAATCCGGCTCGGATGGGTGATTATTACCGCACGCCAAAACGGAATCCCACTATTCTACTCGCGCCCCGCCGGAAGCACTCGCGAAAACTTCTGGGGCAACAACCGAATCGGCGAAAAAGGAAACGATGAGTTCAAGCACCCTGAAGTCGTAGCGGTCAACAAATTCAGAAAAGCGATGGTGGGAGAATCCGAGAAGATTAAGACATCTGCCGGAGGCGCTGTCGTAGCGATTAGCAGAGGAAAGAAAGGAATGGCAATTGTCAACTTAGCAACAAAACCGATGAATATATCCCTTTCCTCAAACCAGCCCGACGGGAAATACAATGACAACGTCCACGGCAATCCTTTCATCGTTAAAAACGGACGAATCTCCGCCTCCCTCGCGCCAGAGACGTCATACCTCATATTCTAAACAATTGACAGCCT
>USOC01000094.1 GCA_900556245.1 uncultured Prevotellaceae bacterium | reverse complement strand
AAGCCGGTGACAACGAGAAGTCGTTGTACCATATCATCAGGCCGGAAATCGATTTTGAACCAGGAACTGACGAGCACGATCCGAAAGTCTATGCGAAAGCAGTGGAAAACTTCAGGAAATTTCAAGACCGCGGTTGGCTTGTGCAAGACAAAAAACCATGCTATTATATTTATGCCCAGACGATGGATGGCAGAACTCAGTATGGTTTTGTAGTGGCGGCAAGCGTTGATGACTATATGGCGGGGAGAATCAAGAAGCATGAACTGACTCGTCGTGACAAGGAGGAAGATCGCATGAAGCATGTACGCATAAATCGTGCGAATATAGAACCCGTATTTTTCACCTTTCCTGATAATGAGGAATTGGAAAAGGTATTGAGAACGGTTGTCTCCGGGAAGCCGGAATATGACTTCGTTGCGGAAGACGGCTTTGGCCATCAGTTTTGGGTGATTGAAGACGAAAGGCTTATTGAAAAAATTACCGGTTTGTTTGCTTCGATTCCAAACATGTATATTGCCGACGGACATCATCGTAGCGCAGCTGCAGCTTTGGTGGGCAAAGAGATGGCGGATGCCAATCCTGCTCATACCGGCAATGAGGAATATAATTTCTTCCTTGCGGTTTGTTTCCCTGCATCTCATTTGAAGGTGATTGATTATAATCGTCTTGTGAAGGATTTGAATGGGCACACTAAGGAAGAATTTCTTGAGTTGCTTGGCAAGAACTTTACGGTAGAACTTAAAGGAAGCGACATTTACAAACCTCAGGCGCTGCATAATTTCTCTCTCTACGTAGATGGAGAATGGTATTCGCTCACAGCTAAGCCGGGGACATATAACGACAATGATCCGATAGGGGTGCTTGATGTTACGATTTCTTCAGATTTGATACTGCGAGACATTTTGAATATTACGGATTTACGTAGTGATAAGCGAATTGATTTTGTTGGAGGAATCCGTGGTCTCGGAGAATTGAAGCGTCGGGTGGACAGCGGCGAAATGAGAATGGCGCTTGCTCTCTATCCTGTGACGATGCAGCAAATTATAGATATTGCCGATACGGGAAATATTATGCCTCCGAAAACGACATGGTTTGAACCGAAACTGCGCTCAGGTTTGGTGATTCATAAACTTGACGATTAACGGTATCTATTGACAGATTTTTTATAGCCGGACGGAGCTTCCTATGAGTCCCCGTCCGGTTTCATTTTACCGGAAAGTAGTTCTGAATTTGGTGTAAAAGAATTAACTTTGCACAAACCAAAAACAACATATAAGCATGGAATTAATCGACGGAAAAAAAATTGCCGACGCAGTCAAACAGGAGATTGCGGCGGAAGTAGCTCAAATGGTAGCCTCCGGGCACAAAAAACCTCATTTGGCGGCAATTCTGGTAGGCCATGATGGTGGCAGCGAAACATATGTGGCTCATAAGGTGAAGGCTTGTGAGCAGTGTGGATTTGATTCGACAGTAATTCGCTTTGAAGAAACGGTAACGGAAGAAGAGCTGCTTCAGGCAATCGCCCGCTTGAACTCAGATTCGTCTGTCGATGGCTTTATTGTTCAACTTCCTTTGCCAAAGCATATAGACGAGCAACGGGTGATAGAGGCTATAGACTATCGCAAGGATGTCGATGGATTCCACCCTGTGAATGTTGGGCGTATGTCGATAGGGTTGCCCTGTTTTCTCTCCGCAACACCTCAGGGTATCCTTGAGTTGTTGAAACGTTATGGTGTCGAAACAAAAGGGGCAAATTGTGTCGTACTCGGTCGAAGCAACATTGTCGGCAAACCGGTGGCATCGTTGATGATGCAAAAAGCGGTTCCCGGCGATGCGACTGTGACAGTTTGCCATAGCCGTACAAAGGATATCAAAGATTATTGTCGCAGAGCGGATATAATTATTGCCGCTTTGGGTTCTCCTGGGTTTGTTAGGGAGGATATGGTGTATGACGGAGCGGTGATTGTCGATGTTGGCACAACGCGTGTGCCTTCGACTGAGACAAAAAGTGGATTCCGCTTGAAAGGGGATGTGGATTTTGAACATGTTGCACCGAAGTGCTCGTTGATTACGCCTGTTCCTGGTGGGGTCGGACCGATGACGATTGTTTCACTTATGAAAAACACGTTGCTTGCAGCGCAACATGCCATTTATAAATAATGAATTTGCTTTCTATCCTGTGTGTTCTTTTGTCGCTGTTTGGTGACGGAGATGTGTCGTTGGTCTTTGCCGGCGATGCCATGCAGCACGAGCGACAGCTGAAAGCATCGAAGACCTCGGATGGTTTCGATTATTCTGATTGTTTTCGCCACGTCAGAACTTACATATCTTCTGCAGATTATGCTGTTGTCAATTTGGAATGCGCATTAGGGGGAAAGCCTTATACGGGCTATCCTTGTTTCAGTGCGCCGGATGAGTTTGCTGACGCTTTGCGCAATGCAGGTTTCGATTTGTTTTTGCATGCGAACAATCATTGTCTGGATCGCCGCGACAAAGGGCTTATTCGTACGCTTGATGCGCTCGACAGGATGGGAATACCGCATATCGGAACATACCGGAATCGCCGAGAACGCGATTCCGGATATCCCTATGTGGCAGATATTAAGGGGGTCAAGGTTGGCTTCTTAAATTATACATACGGGACAAACGGCATTGAACCGGGTCGGGTGTGCGTAGACTATATCAATCGTTGGCAAATGTCGTCAGACATTCGAGAACTCCGCAAGAAACAAGCTGATATGATTGTCGCTTGTGTCCATTGGGGGCTTGAATATAAATTGCGTCAAAATGACGAGCAGGAAAGTCTGGCGGAATTTTTGGTCAACGAGGGGGTGGATATGATAATTGGCAGCCATCCACATGTTGTGCAGCCTATGGAATTGCGTCGTAGTGAGAAGTATGGGAAAGATGTGCTTGTTGTCTATTCTCTTGGAAACTTTATTTCCGGCATGCGGACGGCTGATACTCGCGGAGGAGCCATGGTCAGGGTCGTTTTGGGAAGGAAGGATGGAAAACCCTATCTGAAGCGGGCTGCATATCGTTTGGTATTTGTTCAGGATCCGGTTGTGGGCAGCACTGAAAATTATCAGCTGATACCTTCTGATCGCACGGATTTGTTACGTAATGACAGTCAGTCGATGTATCGGAGATTTGTCACGAATGCTCGCGATGTATTGAATCGCTATAATGTTAATGTGGTAGAGGATGATTGGAAGTGGACTCCAATTTATGAAATTCCTTGGGTGATAGATGATTTTGGAAAAGTGGCAAAGGAAGAGACAGTCAAAGTTGTCGAACGGTTGAAAAATAATTGAAAAAAAGTCCGAAAAAATTTGCACAGGATAAAAATTCACTCTATCTTTGCACTCGGAAATCAGAAATGGTGAGGATAGCTCAGCTGGTTAGAGCATCGGATTGTGGTTCCGAGGGTCGAGGGTTCGAATCCCTTTCTTCACCCCAAAAGGAGAGGTAGCGGAAGTTACCTCTCCTTTTTTCTATTGCCGGCAGATGATTGGAAGTTGTTGTATAAATTCATCATCTTATCGGAATTTGAGCTAATTTTGTCGAGATAAATAGAAATTTATGAAGTCATATTTGCAGATTGAAAATTTGGAAAAGTCGTTTGGCGACAGAGTGCTTTTTTCGGATGTCACATTTGGAGTATTTGAAGGAGACAAAATAGGATTGATTGCCAAGAACGGTTCAGGAAAGACTACGCTGCTGCGTATCATTGCCGGTGAAGAACCGTATGACGGAGGGAGTGTTGTTTTTCGCAATGATTTGCGAGTCGGATATCTTTCTCAGTTGCCAGAACTTAACAAGTCACAAACTGTCATAGAGGCTTGCCTGTCGCTTGATGATGAAGCGACCCGTGCTATCCGCGAATATGAGCAGGCAGTGGACAGTCAGGACACAGACCGGATGAGCCGAGCAATTCTGCAAATGGATGCTGCAGGTGCGTGGGATTATGAAGATAGGATTCGACAGATTCTTTCGCAGTTGAAAATCACGGACATCAATCAGACGGTCGGCTCTCTTTCTGGCGGACAGCTGAAACGTGTCGCTTTGGCGAAGGTGATTATAGGTGAGCCGGAATTGCTGATTCTTGATGAGCCGACCAACCATCTTGACATTGAAATGATTGAGTGGCTTGAGGAATATTTACAACGCAGTCGTATTTCTATCTTGATGGTGACCCACGACCGATATTTTCTGGACAAAGTATGTACAAAAATCCTTGAAATTGATTCAGGGAGAGTCTTTTCATACTCGGGAAACTATGATTACTACCTTGAAAAGCGGGAAGAACGCTTGTCGGCACAGGATGCGGAATTGGCTCGCGTAAAGAATCTGCTTCGTACAGAATTGGATTGGATGCGCCGTCAGCCACAGGCTCGTGGTTCAAAAGCAAAATATCGCATTGATGCCTTCTATGAACTCGACCGTAAATCAAGGGTCAGACGTGATGATTCAAATGTGAAGTTATACGTAGGTTCGTCTTATATCGGTTCTAAGATATTTGAGGCATTCAGTGTTGCGAAGCGGTATGGAGACAAGATTTTGTTGGATGATTTCAACTATGTGTTTTCCCGTTATGAGAAATTGGGCATTGTTGGAGACAATGGTGTCGGAAAATCAACTTTTATCAAGTTGCTTCTTGGTCTTGTCGAGCCGGATTCAGGTCATTTCGATGTGGGAGAAACCGTCAAATTCGGCTATTACAGTCAGGATGGCATTAAGTTTAATGAAGAAGAAAAGGTGATAGATGCTGTTCGAAAGATTGCTGAGGTGGTAGTAATAGATGAGAAGACTCGCTATACGGCCTCTCAGTTTCTGCAGTTGTTTCTGTTTTCCCCGGAGACGCAGCAAAAATACATCTATAAGTTGTCGGGTGGTGAAAAACGGCGACTTTATTTGGCTACCATACTGATGAAAGTCCCTAATTTCCTGATTCTTGATGAACCAACGAATGATCTGGACATTTCGACGTTGGGTATTTTAGAGGAATACATCTCTAAATTCAAGGGTTGTGTAATAGTTGTGTCGCACGACCGCTTTTTCCTTGACAGAACGGTTGAACATCTTTTTGTCTTCGAGGGAAACGGAAAAATCAAGGATTTGGAATTTATCACCGCAATTATCGGCGAATCCGGCGCGCGGCGCAGTGAATATGAGACGAAAATTGCGGAAAATAATGAAATTTCGGCATCTCACGCACAGAAAAACGCCGACTTAAACAACGAAATTTCCGAAATTGAAAAATCGGTAAGTGGTACGCGTGAAATTTTTGATGAATTCGCAAAAAAACTCGAAATTATTAAAGGCGAGTCGGAAAAAATTCTTGCCGACATTAGA
>USOC01000093.1 GCA_900556245.1 uncultured Prevotellaceae bacterium | reverse complement strand
TGGAGAAGTCAATCAACTGTCAATCCATCATAAACAGAGGCTGCTCCGTAAAAAATGATTACAGAGCAGCCTCTTGCCATATCTTCACGGGAGCCACCACAGGCCATCAGGTGCAGACTTTCCTCAAGAAATCGCACAGACTCCCTATCGAGTAATCAAAACCTTATCTAGTCTTTGGCACAACAACCAAAAGTGCGCAGCCTATAGCAAACCAAATCTTGTTCCGATATTCATTGCATCTCTCGGCCAAAGCGCCGAGAGTCTCCCCTCCTGATACAATGCACAAGTGACGCAATATCGACAAAAAACAAAGCCCGTATGTCTCATCAGGCAAACTATCCTGCGGAACTCCCGGAAACGTCGCCAAAATAACACGAGTCCCGAAAGTTCGAATTACTTTCGGGACTCGTTTCAAAAAATCTATTTTATACTATTAAAACAGTTGGCTCACGTCGGCTGCCTTGATGAGGAATGTGTAGATTGCACTGACAAGACCGAGAACAATGATGCCTCCTACGCAAAGCACCAATCCTGCTCGCTCACTCCAATGCGATTTGAACGACGCAATCGGATTGTCGTTCGGCGTGATGAACATCGCCTTCACGACAAGCAGATAATAGTACAAGGAAATGATTGTGTTAAGCAACGCAATCAAAACAAGCACATACATCGCCACACTTCCTTCTGCAAGTGCGGAAGAGAAAATGAAGAACTTGCTGAAGAATCCCGCAAACGGAGGAATACCGCCAAGCGAGAACATCGCAAGCATCATCGCAAACGACAGTTTGGGATTTGTCTTATAGAGCCCGTTGTAATCCGCCATGCCGACCTTGCCGGAAGCGTTTTCAATCGCTTGGATTACGCCGAAGGCTGCAAGGTTGGAAACGATATAAACCAAGATGTAGTAGCTCAATGATGCCACACCGGCAGCGTTGCATGCAATCACGCCAAGCATGATGTAGCCGGCTTGCGAAATCGAAGAGAACGCAAGGAAGCGCTTCATGTTGGTCTGACGGATGGCAAACAGGTTACCTACCGTAATCGTAAGAATAATCAACGCATAGAGCATCCATTCCCAGACAGCGCTGTAAACCGCTCCAAAAGCTTGGGTCAGCACGATGAAAGCGGCAAATGTGGCGGCGCCTTTCGAAATGACAGACAGATAGGAAGTGACCGAAGTCGGCGCTCCCTGATAGACATCGGCTGTCCACAAGTGGAAAGGAACCATGGATATCTTGAAACCGATACCGGCAATAACGAATGCAAGTGCCACATAGAGCAACACAGCGTTCTCCGCTAAAGCTGCAGAAAGAGCGATGTCGCTAAAATAGAGCGACCCGCTGAAACCATAGACAAACGACAGGCCAAGCAGATAGATTGCCGAAGAGAACACTGCCGTGAAAATATATTTCACGGCCGCCTCATGCGACTCGTACTGCTTCTTGTCGAAAGCGACAAGAGCTGCAAGCGGAAGTGACGCAGTCTCAAGACCAATGAAGAATATCAGGAAGTGACGTGCCGAAACCATCAGATACATACCGAACAACGTCACAAGAATCAACTCAATAAATTCGCCGCGGCGCACGAGCTGGCTCTCGCTGTCGTTCCATTTGATGGATTGGAGCAGCACAAGGAACACTCCGATGTTAAGAATATTTTTAATCGACGCTACAATCGGCGATGTGGCATACATTCCGGCAAAAGCCTCGCCTACCGTCAGAGGAGCGAAAAGACTGTAAACCGTAAAGACGCCGAACAAGGCACATGCCGTCACCGAAAGTTTTGACTGTACATTCTTTGGCAGGAAAGTATCGAACAAAAACACCAATAAGAACAC
Source organism: uncultured Prevotellaceae bacterium (assembly GCA_900556245.1). Lineage (GTDB taxonomy): Bacteria > Bacteroidota > Bacteroidia > Bacteroidales > Muribaculaceae > Limisoma. Next base: position 3,609 of record USOC01000093.1, on the reverse strand, counting down.
AATCAGAAGCCCGATTTCGTGGTGCATTAATAAAAACTGTGAATAATCCATAATCTACAAATTCATTTTAAAGTCCGTTACTTTCATTATTGCGCAAATGTCATAATGTGATCGACAATCGGAGCGAAGCTGTCGCGAAGAATCAGGTTCGCAAGATCCGGGAAACAGCCGAGTACTGCAATGGCAAGCATCAGCGATACTGTGCTGAAACGTTCATACCAATGAGCATCGTCAAGCTTGCGATGATGCTCGTTCTGAACCGGACCAAAGAGCAGTTTTCCTACTACTCGGAGAATATAGACAGCGGTAATAACGATGGAAGTGGTTGTTACCAACGCAAACGCATGGCGGAACAGGTTTCCGTCGCCAAGCACGGCATTATAAACTGTCGTATTCTCAAATGAGCCTAAGAAGATTGTCATTTCAGCCACAAATCCACTGAGTCCCGGCAAACCGAGGGATGCCAGACCGGCAATGATGTAACCCACTGAAAGGAACGGCATAATCTGCATCAAACCGCCCATCTCACGAACGTCACGAGTGTGCGTACGTCCGTAAATCATACCGATTAGGGCAAAGAAGAGGGCCGTCATCAAACCGTGGGAAAGCATCTGAAGCACCGCACCGCTCATCGCTGTCTGATTGAGCATCAGTATGGCGAATAGCACAAGACCACAGTGGCTTACCGAAGAATAGGCGTTTATGTATTTGAGGTCTGTCTTGACACAAGCGGCAAAAGCTCCGTAGACGACACTGATTCCGGTCAGAATCATAAAAATCCAGCCAAGCTCCATCGCGGCATGTGGCATCAGATAGATAGCGATGCGGAAACAACCGTAACCTCCAAGTTTCATCAACACACCGGCATGAAGCATCGAAACGGCAGTAGGTGCAGAAGCGTGACCGTCGGGCGACCATGTGTGGAACGGAAACATCGCTCCAAGCACGCCAAATCCGACAAACGCAGCTACAAACAACCAATTCTGCCATTCAAGATCGACTCCATTACGGGCAATCTCCACGAGGTTCATCGTTTCTCCGGCATGATAATAGATACCGAGGATACTGATAAGCAACAGTGCCGAACCTCCCATCAACATCAATGTCAGCTTCATAGCCGCATAGTTCTTGTTACCGCTGCCCCAAACGCCGATGAGCAAATACATCGGAATCAAGGCAACCTCGTAGAACATAAACATCGTAAAGAGGTCTATAGAGATGAAGAAACCGAACACACCTGTCGAAAGCAAGATAAACCATAGGAAATATTCCTTGGTAAGCGGCTCGATTTTCCACGAGGCGAAAGTTCCGGTAAACACGATAATGGCGGAAAGCAAAATCATAAGCACGGAAATACCGTCGACGCCAACTGCCAAATGAATATTCAATGGTTCAAACCACATGTAACTGCTCTGGAATAGCATTGCCGAATCAGGATCGGCAGCACGCGCTCCCACAAACATGTAGCAGAGATAAAGTGCCGCAAGAAGCAACAGCGATGCGCCAGTTGCAGCGACGGCACGCACCTGCTTGACATTGCGCGTCAGAAACAACGCTCCCAATGTCAGAACGGGTATGATTACAAAAAGAAACAGTATATTAAACATATCTTTATTTTTTTATCCGTCAACTTTTAAATTAAGAAAAAGCATGTCACTACGGCAAGCAGCAACGCTCCAATCAGATAAACCCAAACATACATCTGGATTGAGCCGGACTGGAGTTTGCGGATTGCGTACGAAGCACTGTTGGTAACGCTCGCAAGCATATTCATTGTTCCATCGACAATGACATGGTCGAACCATGCAAGGCTCTTACAGATGATGCCAAAGATGATTTTGTGGGTGACAAACTGATAGATTTCGTCCATATAGAAGCGACGGTAAGCCGCACGATGAAGACCCTTCATCGCATTGGCCAGACGGTCGGGCATCGGATTCTCCTTGCGGTAAAGCACCGTGGCAATCAAAATGCCTACGGCTGCAACAGCAATGCTGGTGCCGGCAACAGTCCAATTCAAGTGAATATCGTAATTTTCTCCGTTATAAGTGACAAAGTTCCCGAACGGAATGAATCCGGCAACACAGGAAACGACTGTCAAAATAACGAGGGGGAGCGTCATCACCCATTCACAGTCGTGAGGGGTGTGGTGGGAATAATCCGGCTTGTTCCACCAGAAAATACGATAGTACAGACGGAACATATAGAACGCCGTCAGACCGGCAACTGCCGACATCCAAACGCCCCAGAAGCCACTGTACTGGTAAACGGCCACAAGAATTTCGTCCTTACTGAAGAATCCAGCAAACGGAGGAATGCCTGCAATGGCAAGGCACGCCACCAAGAAAGCGATATGCGTAATCGGCATATACTTGCGAAGATTTCCCATTGCGTCCATTTCGTTGCTGTGTACCATGTGAATGATAGCACCGGCGCAAAGGAACAAAAGGCCCTTGAACATAGCGTGCGTAAACAAGTGGAACATGGAAGCCATGTAGCCTACTCCTTCATGAAACTCCGGACGTGCAACGCCAAGAGCTGTAAACATAAAGGCAATCTGAGAAATCGTCGAGAAGGCAAGCACACGCTTGATATCGGTCTGAACACAAGCCACTACTGCTGCATAAAGCGCAGTCACTGCTCCTGTAACAGTAATCAAGTCGAGTACTTCAGGCGTTCCCAAGTAGACAGGGAACATACGGGCAACCAAGAACACACCGGCAACAACCATCGTAGCGGCATGGATCAGGGCAGACACAGGGGTCGGACCTTCCATAGCGTCAGGAAGCCAAATGTGGAGTGGGAACATCGCAGATTTACCTGCGCCTCCGACAAAAATCAACGCCAAAGCCCATGACGCCGCTGAACATCCCATAAATGTGACTCCGGCCGAATTGGTCAGAATCGAACCCGGGTTGGCCATCAACGTCTGGAAGTCAAAGGTATCACAATAGTAAGCAAGCAGCATGATACCAATCAGGAAGCCAAGATCGGCAAAACGGGTGACAATGAACGCTTTTTTCGAAGCGGCCACTGCAGAGCCTTTCTCATAATAGAATCCGATGAGAAGATATGAGGATACACCCACCATCTCAAAGAAAATAAACATCTGGAAGATGTTGGTTGCAACCACAAGGCCAAGCATTGAGAAAGTAAAGAGCGACAGGAACGCATAGTAACGCTGGAAGCCCTTTTCTCCGTGCATATAGCCGAGACTGTAGAGATGCACCATCATCGAAATTGTAGAAATGACGATAAGCATCATCGCCGAAATCGGGTCGATGTAGATACCCATCGTGACTTTCAAATTTTCACCGAGAGTCAGCCAAGTCTCGTCAAACACAGACTTGGCCACACGCACGCCGTCAACAACATTGGCGGGGTCAAAGAAATAAGTCAACGCCACACCATAGGACACTACCATAGTGACAAGCATCGACAATGTTCCTATCACACCCGCTGTCTTTTTGGGCATTTTCATACCTAAAAGTCCCAAAACGAAGAATGTGAACAACGGCAGCAATATCGTAATTATCGGAGGTGCAGATTGATGTTAAAGATAAATATACAGTTGCCCTTGGACTCTATCAAATGCTTAACCAAGACGCT
>USOC01000092.1 GCA_900556245.1 uncultured Prevotellaceae bacterium | reverse complement strand
GATAGCAAAAGCTAAATTGTCTATTCTATCTGATCGACGAGTCACCACAATTGCAGGCACTCCTCCCTCGATGAACGAAAAACCATCAACAGAAGCATGGTCAACTTTCGGTGTTTCACAGAACTTGATTCCATAGCGTGCAAGTATATCTTTTGTTCTCATCATCACACTCATATTGGAGTGAAAAATAGTGAACAGTTCGCTTGTAACCTCCGCCAAAGTGTTTTTGTCAAATTTGCCCGTGACAACACATCTTTGCGAATCTCTGCGAGCTAGGAACGTCCAAGTGTTCAACATACGGACATCCAAGCCTGTTTTATCCGACTTTCTAAAAAAACCGCCACAACTTTGAAGTTGGTGCAGTGACGCTATACCGAACTCTTTTTTCAAGAAGTCAAGTTTTGCAACACTACCCTCAAGACTGTTACCCCCACTACGCGCATAGAGCGTTTTCAATGAAATAAATTCATCATATTTGTACAACTCTTCTGCTGCTTCCATTTCTACGGCATCCTCTTCATGTGTCAGAAGATAGTTCATCTGCATGTCAAGCCATTCTTTTGCAGGAATATTAAAGAAATCCTGCAATTTTGCAGCAACCCCAGTTGTTATAGTACGTCTATTGGAAATGAGATCGCTTACGCGCGAAGGCACAAGTCCAACAGTTTCCGCAAATTGCTTTTGCGTCATCTTCCGCTTCTTAAGCTCTGCTTTTATTCGAGCTCCTGGCGATATGTTTTGTTGTGCAATCCGTTTCATAATTCTATTTTTTAGAATTTTCAACCGCAAATTTGTAGAAAATAATTCTACCATTCAAATATTTCATGTTTTTCTTCCATCAAATGCATGAATAAAACAATACGGACAGACAGACTCTTCAATCAGTCGGCCAAACGTTTAGCTTATAATTATTCCCGGATTCATTGATTTTATGTCTGATATAAAATCCTCTTGATTCTCAGGTGAAATATAAACCCAATTTTTACGGCCATACTTCAATCCTATACGTTTCGCTGATAGGGCTGGCGACGAAAATATGGTTGTTTTGTGTGTTATTTCTGATATTTTGCCTATCGACAAATCCATACGGAACAAAATTCCACATCGGATATGCAGGCGATTGCCTTTTATCGTATAATCTGTATGCAAAAGTATATCGGCCATCAACCAGAGCCCGACACCCATAAACGCCACATCCAGAAGAAGGACCCATGTCAATTTATAGCTAAGATATATCGAACCTAAAAACGCAAAAGCCATCCCTATGCAAGCCAAAAGATACCATTTGGACACTTTCGATTTATATACCTTTTCCATATTCTACAGAAAAAGTGTAATGAACGCCAAGTTCTTTTTACAAAGATACGGAAAGTCGAGCGCAGCACCGAGCCAAAAGCCAGCTTTTGAGCGAAGGTATTGCCGAGACGCATCCTGTCTTATGCAAAATTAGGGAAATTCCTTCTTTGAACCTGCAGAACAGTCATTTTTTTATTTGCTGCACGAAGGACAAATATTCAATAAATCTTCATTCCGGGTCTTTATGCAATTCAATCCTCAAAAAAATCGGCAGACACCTCCTTGCCATCCACAGGCAGAAAATAAAAAAAGGAAGCTCAATGAGCTTCCTTGTAGCGGGATCGAGAATTGAACTCGAGACCTCCGGGTTATGAATCCGACGCTCTAACCAACTGAGCTATCCCGCCGTTTGCGAGTGCAAAGATAGAGTGAATATTTCGATTCTGCAAGCGTTTCTATATAAAAAATTATCACATTTTTTATTTTACCTTGTTCCACAACAATTTATATTTTCTTTTTTCCCGACCAACCCATCTAAAAAACATAGATACCGCATACAAAAGGCATTTCAAAAGATTGGCAGCAATCACAGCTTGCCTGCGACGCTTTTTTATCCGAGCGACTTGCCGTATCTTTGTATAAGACACGCTGCGCCTCGGCATAACGATTGAATCTGCGATTCTTCGATTCTGCCCTCGACTTGCCGTATCTTTGTATAAGATACGCTGCGCCTCGGATGTGTCATCCGGCAGGACCGGATATGAACAAACAGAACAAAGAATAGAAAAATGAAAAATGAAAATATAGATTCCGGCTACCGGAAAACCCGCGACCTATTACGACCGAAATACGTTGCGCTACCCGTTGCTATCGGAATGTTGGCGGTAGCCTACATGTTCTACCACGAATATGAGAATTTCGATTTCAGCAACTTACAACTGACATGGGACTCCATATGGTTCTTCCTACTGGCTTTTCTATTTATGGCCGGACGCGATTTCGGTTTGACGTGGCGTTTTCGCACACTGACCGATCACGACATCACTTGGGGACAGGCTCTCCGAGTGAACATGCTCTGCGAATTCACTTCTGCCGTAACGCCTTCGACCGTAGGTGGCAGCAGCTTCGGTCTGATTTACCTGACCGGTGAGGGTCTGCAATTAGGCCGTTCAACGGCGATTATGATTACAACATTGTTCCTGGACGAACTGTTTTATGTCGTTGCCTGCCCGTTGGTTCTGGCTCTGATTTCTTTTGAAGGTTTGTTCGACATATCCAACACACAAATATCCGACAGTCTGCGCGTCACCTTCTGGATTGTCTACGGAGGTCTGGCATTGTGGACACTTGTCTTGTTTTTAGGCATCTTCATACGGCCGACGGCAATCCGATCAATTCTTCTTGCCATCTGTCGACTGCCTCTGCTCCGGCGTTGGAAAAAAGAAGCTGAAGGAATGGGCGACGCGCTTGTGTCAACGTCCCAGGAACTGAGCAGCAAACCGATTCTTTGGTGGATTAGGGCGTTCCTCGGCACGTCGCTGTCGTGGGTTTCACGCTATATGGTAGTCAATGCCCTTTTCATGGCTTTTGCCATCGACGCCGACCAAGTAATGGTGCTTGCCCGTCAGCTGGTCGTATGGGTTGTGCTGACAGTATGCCCCACCCCCGGAGGAAGTGGGGTCAGCGAATGGCTCTTCACCAACTACTATGGCGACATGATTGCGGTAGGATCTCTGGCTTTGGTGTTGGCTTTTTGTTGGCGAATCGTAAGTTATTATATATATTTGGTGATTGGAATCTGTGTGATTCCGTCATGGTTGCGAAGATGGAAACGGAACCGTCGCAACAGAAAATAAAACGGTATGGAAACAACTTCTAAGATAGCCTGTAACATTCTTGTCGATGTACTTGCCGCTCAGGGCATCCGCAAATTTGTAGTGTCGCCCGGATCACGAAATGCGCCAATCATCGTCGCTTTGTCGCGACGTGACGATGTGGTGAAGCACGTCGTAGTCGATGAGCGCAGCGCCGCTTTCGTTGCACTTGGCATCGCTCAGCAAAGCGGCGAAGCCGTCGGTATTGTCTGCACTTCTGGCACAGCACTGCTCAACTATGCGCCGGCCGTGGCAGAAGCCTACTATCAGAAACTGCCGTTGATCGTAATCTCAGCCGACCGTCCAAGGGAATGGATTGATCAGGACGACAGCCAGACCATCCGGCAATACGAAGCCTTGTCTCAGTTTGTAAAGAAGAGCTACGACCTTCCGGCACGATGCGACGACGCGACAGCGCAATGGTATGTTAACCGGATGGTGAACGATGCGGTGATTGAGGCTACCGGCGGACAACCGGCACCTGTCCACATCAATCTGCAACTCGACGAACCGTTAGGATGCTTTGCCGACTATAAGGAAGGCGGCGAACGCGTGATAGAATCCGTGCAACCGCCGGCAAGTCTGTCTACAGCGACAATAGCCCTCCTCGAAAAAATAGCCTCAGGCAAAAAAGTTCTGGTAATCGCCGGATTCGGCAAAGAAAACCCCGCTCTTTCGGAAGCTGTAGAAGCCTTCAGAGAAACGACAGGAGCTGTTGTGCTGACAGAGACTATTGCCAATATCCGAAGCGACAACGCTGTGCGAGCCATCGACCGGACCTTGCTGGCGATGGACAAAGAAGATGAGTACGTACCCGACGTGCTGATTACGCTCGGTGGCGCTTTGGTGTCGCGCATGATAAAGGTCCTGATGCGCCGACACCGCCCTGCTGAACATTGGCATGTCGGAGTGACCAGCACGACTGTCGACTGCATGCAGTCGCTGACAAAGCGCATACAAGTCGATCCGGTTGCATTCTTCAACGCATTCCGTCCAATTGCCAACCGCAATTACGCCATGCTGTGGAACAGCCTGGCGCTTCAAGGAAAGGTGCGCCAAAACGCCTATCTTCAGACTGCCCCATGGAGCGACATGAAAGCATTTTCCATCCTGCTGCCTGCCCTCCCTGCCGATTGGTGCCTGCAACTGTCGAACGGCACAACCATCCGCTACGCCCAACTCTTTGGCGACGAAATCGCCTGCCGAAGCTACTGCAACAGGGGAGTGTCGGGCATCGACGGATCGACATCGACGGCCGTTGGAGCATCACTTGCCTACAAGGGAACGACGTTACTCGTCACCGGTGACATGAGTTTCTCCTACGATTTGTCGGGCTTGGCAAACGCACACCTTGGCAATAATCTGAAAATCGTGGTAATAGACAATGGAGGAGGCGGAATTTTCCGCTTTGTCAAAAGCACAGCCTCTCTGCCCGAACTCGAGGACTATTTGGAAGTACACCGTCAAGTCCCTGTCAAAGAATATGCCGCAGCATTCGGATTTACCTATTTCGAAGCATCCGACGAAACATCGCTCCGACAAGTATTGCCGGTTTTTTTGACATCATCCTCCAAGCCGGCTATCCTGGCAATCCGCACCGACCATCTGGAAAGTGCAGAAACTTTGAAAAGATATTTTGAAATATAAACATAAAAGAATAAAACCGTTATGAGTAAAAGAGAATGGATTCCCATTAAGGAATATACCGACATCCTGTTCGAACAATATGGCGGAATAGCCAAAATCACCATCAACCGTCCGGAAGTATACAATGCCTTCCGCCCGTTGACAAACACTGAAATGCTCGACGCCTTCAACATATGCCGCGACCGAAGCGACATCCGCGTCATCATCCTGACAGGAGCAGGCGACAAGGCTTTCTGTTCCGGAGGCGACCAACACTACAAGACGCAAGGAGGATATAAGGACAGCGATGGCACCCCGCGCCTCAACGTTCTCGACCTGCATAAGATGATTCGTTCGATTCCGAAACCGGTCGTTGCGATGGTCAACGGCTATGCCATAGGCGGCGGAAACGTGCTGAACGTGGTGTGCGACCTCTCTATCGCGTCAGAAAACGCACGCTTCGGACAGACAGGGCCTAAAGTCGGCAGTTTCGACGGAGGCTTTGGCTCGTCGTACCTCGCACGGTGCGTCGGACAGAAAAAAACGCGTGAAATATGGTATCTTTGCCGCCAGTACACTGCCAAAGAAGCTGAAGAAATGGGCATGATTAATAAAGTCGTTCCCTTCGAACGTCTGGAAGACGAGACTGTCGAATGGTGCGAAACCATGATGATGCGCAGCCCCTTTGCCATCCGCATGGTAAAACGCTGTCTCAACGCCGAACTC
>USOC01000091.1 GCA_900556245.1 uncultured Prevotellaceae bacterium | reverse complement strand
GTCGGATTTCACCGGTTGGAAAGTGCCTGCGCCGACGTGCAGAGTCAGCTCGCAGCGAGCAATGCCGCGGGCGTCGATGTCGGCAAGAGTTTTTCCCGTGAAGTGGAGTCCTGCTGTCGGAGCCGCTACGGAGCCTTCGATGTGGGAGTAGACTGTCTGGTAGTCGGAAGAATCGGATGGTTCGGTGTTCCTGTTCAGGTAGGGGGGTATGGGGATTTCGCCTATGGCGTCGAGGATGGATGCAAACGTGGTGTCAGGGTTGTTCCATGAAAAGCGGATGCGGAAGGCGTTGCCGCTTTGCCCGTCGCGTTCGGCGCACAGGACGGTTTCCTTCCCATCGATGATGAGTGCCATTTCCAGTTTCCCGGATTTCCAGCGTTTGGAGTTGCCGACGAAGCAAAGCCATTCGCATTGGCCGGTGGAGGCAAACGACAAGGCATAGTCGAGCGGGGCAAGCGGTTCGAGGCAGAAAATCTCTATGACAGCACCTCCCCCCGGCTTGCGGAAACGCAGGCGGGCATTGATGACGCGCGTATTGTTGTAGACAAGCGTAGACTTCTCCGGCAGCAATGCTGCTATTTCGTTGAACACATGTTCGGATATTTCGCCGTTTTGGTAAAGCAGCAGTTTGCATTGGTCGCGTTCGGCGAGCGGGTGTTTTGCAATCCGTTCGTCGGGCAGCGGATAGTTGTAGTCTTCTATTTTGATGTCTTTTACGTCGGTCATTTTAGCTGTTTTTAAATATTCGTCAATCAGTTGGTCGATGACTTGCGGGAAATGCCGGTATTCGAGTCGGTGCACTTTCTGCGCCAAGGACTCCGGGGTGTCGTCTGCGGTAACGTCACATTTGAAGCGGGCAAGGACTTTTCCTCCGTCGACTTCATCGGAAACAAGGTGTACGGTGATGCCGCTTTCTTGTTCTCCTGCGTCAATGACGGCGCGGTGCACGTTCATTCCCCACATTCCCTTGCCTCCGAATTTGGGCAGCAGGGACGGGTGGATATTGACAATCCGTCCTTCAAAAGCCTTCACTATGCAGGGATGGACAAACGATAGGAATCCAGCCAGCACAATCAGGTCGATCTGTCTGGTAGCGAGCGTTTCGAGGATGGCTTGCGGATTATCCCGCCATTCTTTTCTCTCGAAGCACAGCGATTCGACGGCAAACGGACGCATGCGTTCGGTGACAGCAGCATTCGGTCTGTCGGTGAGCAGGAGCGCTATTTGGGCATCAGAACGTCCGGCATAGTGTCGGGCAAGATTTTCGGCGTTTGTTCCGTTGCCGGAAGCAAGTATGGCGATGCGTATCATTTATTTTCAAGAAATTAGAATTTCTGCATGTCGACCAAGCGCTTGTAATAGCGGTTGAGAGCAATCAGTTCGTCGTGTGTCCCTCGTTCGACTATTTTTCCTTCATGCATCACGCAAATCTGGTCGGCATTTTTGATGGTGGACAGACGGTGTGCAATGACGAGTGTCGTCCTGTTTTTCATCAGTCGGTCAAGCGCTTCCTGCACGAGTCGTTCGCTTTCCGTGTCGAGGGCGGAAGTCGCTTCGTCGAGTATGAGCAACGGCGGGTTTTTGAGAATTGCCCGTGCGATGCTGATGCGTTGCCGCTGTCCGCCCGAAAGCCGGCATCCGCGGTCGCCGATGTTGGTGTCGTATCCTTCTTCGGATGCCATGATAAACTCGTGGGCGTTGGCAATCTTTGCAGCTTCAATCACCTGCTCTTTCGTTGCGCTTTCGACGCCGAAAGTGATGTTGAAGAAACTGTCGTTGAATAGTATAGCCTCTTGGTTGACGTTCCCCATCAGGGCGCGGAGGTCTTTCACCCGGAAGTCGCGAATGTCGGTGCCGCCAATCGTGATTTTTCCTTCGTTCACGTCGTAGAAACGGGGCAGCAGGTCGGCCAAGGTCGATTTTCCGGAGCCGGACTGCCCGACCAAAGCCACCGTCTTGCCAAAGGGGATGTCGAGCGACACGTCGTCGATGACCCAGTCCTGACCGTAGCGGAACCGGATATGTTCGTAGCGGATGTCGCAATGGTTTCCGGGTATCGGTTTCGGATTTTTCGGATCTTTAATCGGGTTGTCAGCACTGAGAATCTTGTCGACGCGCTCCATTGAAGCCAGTCCTTTCTGAATGGCGTAGGCCGCTTTCGAAAGATCTTTGGCAGGATTGATGATGCTGTAGAAAATCACCATGTAGTAGATGAATGTCGGTGCGTCGATGATGTTGTTGCCGGACAGAATCAGCGTTCCGCCAAACCAAAGGACGATGGCTATGGTCAGTGTACCGAGAAACTCGCTCATCGGGTGGGCAAGCGACTGGCGGCGGTTGATTCGGTTGGAAGTCTTGTAATACTGGTGGTTTTCTCCGTGGAAGCGTGCGCTCAACTTGTGTTCGGCGTTGAAGGCCTTGACGATGCGCAGTCCTCCCAACGTTTCCTCAATGGATGCCATCAGTGCGCCCCATTGCTGCTGCCCGACCAGCGAAGTGCGTTTCAGCCGTTTCCCAATGCGTCCCATCACCAGTCCTGCTACGGGCAGGAGGATGAACACAAAGAGTGTCAGCTGCCAGCTGATGACAATCATCATGCTGAGGCACACGATAATCATAATCGGGTTTTTGAACATCATGTCGAGAGATGCCATGATGGAATTCTCCACTTCCGCCACGTCGCCCGACATGCGAGCCATAACGTCGCCTTTGCGCTCGCTGGTGAAGAATCCGATAGGCAGCGCAACGATTTTGTCGTAGACGTAGTTGCGGATGTCGCGTACGATTCCGGCGCGGATGGGGATGAGGAAATATGCGCTCAGGTAGGTGGCTCCTGTCTTGAGTCCGGTCGGACCGAATTCCATTTTACAGAAATAGGCGGTATAGTAGAAGTTGTTGATAGCCACATCTTTCAGCGAGCCGTCGTTCATCGACATATAGTGGTAGACAACGCCTTTGTCGCCCATAAACAGCATTTCCAGAATCGGAATAATGAGCGCAAAGGAGAAAAGCGTCAGAAACGCTGCCAGAATGTTGAAGAAGATGTTGAGAAACAGGTACTTTTTATAGGGCGGTACGAAACGCCTCAGTATGACGATGAAATCCTTCATTTCTAAAATTAAATTAAATTAATTGCAAATATACGGACAAATCCCCGTTTTGTCGATTTTGTGATTGAAATTCCTTCACTTTTAACTACTTTTGATACCGCAAAAAAGAAATATGATGATAAAGAGACATTTTAAGGAAAAAAGCGTAAGGGAATTGACGTTGTGTCTGCTGCTGTTTCTGACCGGATTTATTGCTGTCGGAGGAGAGGTGAAAGGCAGGTTGGTGGACAGCAAGGACAAGTCGGCGCTTATCAGCGCTACGGTGCGCCTTGTCGCACAGCGCGATACGACATCGGTGAAAGGCGTCATCTGTGATACGGACGGACGTTTCCGCATCACAGGTGTTGCCCGCGGAAAATATACGCTTGAAGCTGCCTATGTGGGCTATAGTCCGCTTCGCAGAGAGGTGTCGGTTGAGTCACGTTCGGCGGCGGTCGATTTGGGCGACATCGCCTTGTCGGAAAACTCCGTGCTGCTGAAAGAGGCCGAGGTGGTCGGCGTGCGTGCGGAGGTGAAGGTGATGCAGGACACGGTCGAATACAATGCCGCATCCTATAAGACCCAGCCCAATGCGGTGGTTGAAGATTTGCTGAAGCGTTTGCCGGGTGTCGAAGTCGACAGCGAAGGAAAGATTACGGCGCAGGGCAAGGAAATTACTAAAATACTGGTCGATGGCAAGGAGTTTTTTTCCGATGATGCGAAGGTGGCTTCGAAAAACATTCCGGTCGACATGGTCGACAAGCTCCAGGTGGTCGACCGTAAAAGCGACCTTGCCCGTCTTACGGGGGTAGACGACGGCGAAGAAGAAACTGTTATCAATCTCACGGTAAAGAAAGGAATGAAACAGGGTTGGTTCGGCAATGTGACTGCCGGCTACGGTACGGACGACCGCTATAGTGCCAATTTTATGGTGAACCGTTTTGTCAACGACAACCAGTTCAGCATTCTCGGCGGTGCGAACAACATCAATCAGATGGGCTTTTCGATGCCCGGAGCCGGACGGTTCAGAGGTTTTCGCGGCATCAATGGCGTCAACGATTCGCAAAGTGTCGGCTTCAATTTCAATGTGGGAAACGAAGAGATTTTCCGCATCGGCGGTGACGTGATGTATTCCCATTCCAATCAGCGCACCGACAGAAAGTCGGACAAGCAGTATCTTTTCAATGATTCCACGTCGTTCGAAAAATCGACGAGTGCCTCGCGCGACCGCAGTCATAACTTCAATGGAAACTTCAGGCTCCGTTGGCAGGCCGACTCGTCTAATACGTTTGATTTTCGTCCGTCTTTTATGCTGAGTGTCAACGATTCGGAAAAAAATGAAACGTCGCGGTTGAATGCCGGCGACGCCAATCGGACGGCAGTTAACGAGACTTCAAACGCAGTTGCCAGCGAGGGGACGAGCTATGATATTGGCGGTCAGGTAGTCTACAACTATAAATTCCGCAATCGGCCGGGCCGCTCGTTCAGCACGCAGCTGACCTATAAATTCAGCAATACGAAAGAGGATGAATCAACTTATTCTGTCAATAAGTTTTTTCTGGTTCCGGAGGATGACGAAGTGCGCGACCAGTATGCCGACAACCGGCAGTGGACCAATCAGGTGGGGGCGCGCCTGACTTGGACAGAGCCGTTGGGAAACATCAAAAATGCCCGATTCCTGACTTTCGCTTATAGGATGAACTATTATTTCAACAATGCAGACAAGCTGGTGTATAACGTCGACCGTTCGTACAGCACCATGAAGACGCTCGATTTGCTTGAGAATCAGTTTGGAATCGTTACGAACCCTGTGGTCGCAAACGTAATAGCCGAGGAAACCGGAGTGCTTGATGAAGAACAGAGCAACCGTTTTCGCAACGACCGCTTCACGCAGTCGCTTCGCCTGGGTTTCCGGCAGACGCGTAAGACCTACCGTCTGGATGCGGGATTCTCCGTGGAGCCGACAATGATGCGGAGCGAGAATCTGCTCAACAGCGCGAAGAATATCCCTGAAAACTGGGTGTGGAATTTTGCGCCGTTCATGCGTTTCCGCTATACGCTTACGAAGACCAGCAGTCTGGCTCTTGACTATCGGGGATCGTCGTCGGCACCGTCCATGACTCAGCTGCAGCCGGTACCAGACTATTCCGACCCAATGCGTGTCGTAATCGGTAATCCTGATTTGCTTCCGTCGTTCAACCATCGCATCATGCTTCGCTACAACAATTTCAATCAGGAGCACCAGCGTAGCATCATGGCTTTTGCCACGACGACGGTGACGCAAAACAGCATTGTCTCAAACACAGTCTACGACAAGGAAACCGGAGGACAGACGACGACTTATGCGAACGTCGACGGTGTGTTGTCGGTGCATGGGATGGTGATGTATTCATCTCCCGTCGGCAAGAAGGGCTGGCGCATCAACAACCACGCAAT
>USOC01000090.1 GCA_900556245.1 uncultured Prevotellaceae bacterium | reverse complement strand
AGCGATAGCCCTCATCAGCCGTCACATCGCCCGCAGGATAGACAATATAGTTCTCCTTGTTGAATTTAAACATGGCAAAACCGTTGGCCTGTACACCCGCCAGCGACAACGCTTCGTTTGAAGCGAACGAATCGGTCACCGAGCCATCCGCCATATTGATTCGCATCGGAGCGATGGCTCCGCCGTTAACAAAGAGATCCGAACCCGACATCGTGAACAGGCGGGGAGCTATTCCGAAGTTTTCGGCCTTCGGATAGAACGAACCGACGGTTATAACCCGTTCTTCAGTCACCTCCCGATTGCGGACAGTCCATTCGATGATTTTGTTTCCGCTTCCCAATGCCGCAAACACCGTCATATTACCCGTCGACATATTGCCGTAGACTACACAATGGTCGACGCGACCCTCAGAAACTTTTGTAGAAAGACACGACGCAGCAAGCGTTGTCATTCCGCTTTCCTTGTCTACATGATGGATGCGCAAAGGTGTCTTGGCTATATTCAGCGATAGGTTGCTGACACCAATGTTACGGTTGCCGTCTTTCAGCACATCGTTGCATGGCAGATAGCCGTCGTTGACATCAGCGGGCAAAGTCAGGCTGCCGATTTTCGCACCGGTCAGCGCATTGTACTTGTCGAGACGGCAAGTGGCATCCGACGAATTGCCGTCGCGGGCGGAAATGTAGATGACATTGTCTACCACGCAGAAGCTGCGGTTCAACGATCCGTTTTGCGCAAACGAAATATTGGAATATTCCGGTCTTACGGACCGTACCCACATATTGCTAACCTGCAGATTGCCTGCCAGCGGATAGACTGCCTTATCCTGCACCATCCTATAGTCTTCTTCCGAGCCTCCGTCGACGACATTGTTGTCAATCGTAATGACACGGCTTGCAGAGAACGTATCTTCACAACCGTCCTTTGCCGTCGCCACACGCCAATAGTAGGTTCCTTCCGGAATCAAGGTCATTGGCACACTTCCTCTCACGACGTCACCTTCAACCTGCCAGCCCGGAGCATACTCACATACCAATTGCTCGAAAAGCTCGTCGGCTGCAAATTGCAAGGTATAGCGGTCGGCGTCAACGCGCTTGAATTCCACCAGGAAATTCTTCGTCACCGTAGCGCCGTCGGCAGGCGAATGGATTTCTGTAGTCGGTGCCATAGGCACAGTCGGAGTCGTAAACGACCAGATGTCGGAATACGACGTGGCATGTCCGCGCTTGTCGGTAGCCACACGCCAGTAGAGCTTTTTCGAAAAACCTTCGACAAATCGGCAATCTGCAGCCCGTCGGCCGGAGATTTCAATTGCGCGGCTTCGGCCGGATCATAAGGCAGAGTCTGGAATGAAGCCACGTCGGAAGAAACGTCATACCTGCTTTCCTGCGAAGAAATGACGCGCCAATAGAATGTCTTTCCACGAGGAAAATCGGTCACATCCGCCGTATATGAAGCCGCAGTCAAGCCATATTCACGCACAAGCAAGGTCTTGAATTCCGCATCCTCAGCCACATTGATTTCGTAGGTGCCTCCGGCAATGGCCGACCACCTGAATTCGGCCGACAACTTCACGCCGGCTCCGTCAACAGGCGACTGCAACGTCACTTTTTCCGCCGGAATGTTCGACTCGTTGGTATAACGCGGCTCAAACTCATTGCCGTAACGGTCGAGCACACAGACTGCAAAATAGTAGCCTGATTCATACCCGGAAGGCAGCGTGTATGAATTCTCATAGGAAATGTCGACCAGATAGTCGGCCATAATTCCGCCGGTGACGGTGCTTTGCACCTGATTGTATTTCAAATTGTCGGGAATGGCATAGACCGAATAGCGCATTCCGTCGACAGCCTTCCATGTCAGCTGCGATCCGCTCTTGCGCAACGCTTCCACACGGTCGTGGTGTTCGGCGCGCTTCCAGTCGATGGCCGGTGTCAGCGCCGCTCGCTGATATTTGTTGCTCTTGAGCCATTCGCCGAGCCCGCTCTTTTTCTTTCCGGTGATATAGGCTGCTGAATAGTAGACTTCGCCGGGGGCGTTGTCGAGCGTATAGTCGCGTGAAGCCTGCAACTGCCTTCCCACTTCCTGCCAATTCTTTTCAGTGTTGGCATTTTCCTCGTTCAGAAAAGAAATGGAATGGCTCGCATAATGGTGACGTCCGAACTGCTTCGCCACCTCGCTCCACCATTTCGTCAGAGGTCCGAAAGGATTGCTCGAGTGATTGGTCTCCCAATAAAGCTGCGGAGAAATGTAGTCAATCGTCCCCTCCTTCAGCCAAGCGACAGGATCGGAGAAAATCTTATTATACTGCCAGTCGCTACCCACAGGACATGGCTTCACGCCGTGTCCGGCCGCTACCGACGAGCTGGAGCAAGCCACACCCGCCGGACTGATGCCGAACTTCAGGTAAGGTTTTTCCTGCTGAATCATATTATAGACATCCGCAACCATTTGGTTGACATTCGCACGGCGCCAGTCGCCGAACGACTTGCCCGCACCGTTTTTCTTCCACAGTTCGTAGTCGCCTGCCGAACTGTTGGAAGGAATCCCTGTTGGATAGAAATAATCGTCAAACACGATACCGTCGACGTCATAGTTGCGTGCAATCTCACGACACACGTCGACAATCCGCTTGCGGGCTTCCGGCAAGCCGGGATTCAGTATCGTCGTTTTTTCATAACTCAGCAACAAACCGGCATCTTTCAAGGCCTTGTCCTGCGCAGTATTCCAATCGGAACCTGTCGACCATCGATAGGGATTGACCCAGGCATGACATTCCAGACCGCGCTTGTGGCATTCTTCCACAACAAACGCCAGCGGATCCCATCCCGGATCTTTGCCGCGCGTCCCGACAAGATAGCTCGACCATGGCTCGTAGCTCGACCTGTACATGGCGGCGCACATCGAACGCACTTGAAAATAAACAGTGTTGAAATTGTCGGATTTCAATCGGTCAAGATACGATATCATCTCATTTTTCTGCTTTTGTTGCACTGTTGCAGACGTTCCGGCTTCCGTTGGCCAGTCAAGAGCCCAGACTGTCGCCATCCACACCGAACGCACCTCGCGCTTGACAAATCCGTCGGCAAGCAATTGGGGCGCACCTGCCAGCAGAAGACAAATGGCCACAGCCAGCCTTGTGAAGTGTTTTGACATAATGGTTTGTTAAGTTTTGTTTAATATTTTTTAATTCGATGCAAAGATAAACCAAAATCCTCCTTTTGAACAAAATTTTATTTCAAACTTCTCAACCCCCAAATTATTATTAACTTTACGACCTTAAAATAAAACTCTTTTTCACAAAACAAGACTTGAAATATGCACATCAACCGTACACATAGCATCTGTTTCAGCGCAACATTTACGACCCAGACAACAATGCGCTCCATCGCAGAAGGCTTAGGCATGGAAACGAAGGAAAACAATCTCCTCGACCATCCGCTTGACAACGATGTCTGCCTTGCGGCCGAGGACCTCCTGATTGCAGGGATGCCGGTCTACGCCGGACGCATCCCGCCGATTGCCGCCGATTCCCTCCGGCACTACAAGGGTTCCGGCACCCCTGCCGTCATCGCGGCTGTCTACGGCAACCGCCACTATGATGACGCGCTTCTGGAAATGGCCGACATTCTGTCGGGAAACGGCTTTCAGGTGATTGCCGCCGGAGCTTTCATAGCCGAACACTCCATCTTTCCGACAGTAGCCGCAGGACGCCCGAATGCCGACGACCTCACATTCGCCCGCCGGTTCGGCGAAACATGCCGCCGGATTCTCGACTCAGCCGCAACGCTTACAGCCGTTCCCGCCGTTAGCATCCCCGGCAACCGCCCCTACAAGACCCCCGGAAACATCCCCATTTATCCTTCCGGCAACAAAGATTGCGCCGGTTGCGGAGAATGTGCCGCAGAATGCCCTGTCGACGCCATCGACCCGGAAAGCCCAAAAGATACCGACACCGAACGCTGCATCCGCTGCGGACGTTGCATCGCCATCTGCCCGACCCACTCCCGTGGCTATCACAGCCTGACCTACAAAATAGCCGGGCTGAAATTTGTCAGCGACAACAAGAAGCCCCGCCAACCGGAAATATGGCTTCCTGCCGGCTTCCAATGATAAATTTACTTAACGACGCTCATCGGGACGATTTTATTCGTAATTTCACCGTCGAAACGACAGACAAACAAGACTGATATGAAAAATTTTACCTGTGTGGCTGACATCGGCGACTTGAAAGCCGCCATAGAAGAAGCGAAAGCCGTCAAAGCCAACCGATTCGGATATAAGCATCTGGGAGAGAACAGAACTTTGCTGATGATTTTCTTCAATTCCTCCCTGCGCACACGCCTCAGCACCCAAAAAGCCGCAATGAACCTCGGCATGAACGTAATCGTGCTCGACGTAGCCCAAGGCGCATGGAAACTGGAGACCGAACGCGGTGTCATTATGGACGGCGACAAGCCGGAGCATCTGCTGGAAGCAATTCCCGTGATGGGATGCTACTGCGACATCATCGGCGTACGCTCCTTTGCCCGCTTTGAAAGTAAAGACGACGACTATTCGGAAAAGATTCTCGAACAGTTCATCCGCTATTCAGGACGTACGGTACTGAGTATGGAAGCGGCTACACGCCACCCGCTGCAAAGTTTTGCCGACCTGATCACAATTGAAGAATACAAGACAAAGCAACGGCCGAAAGTGGTGCTGACCTGGGCGCCCCATCCGAAAGCCCTGCCCCAAGCTGTCCCCAACTCCTTTGCGGAATGGATGCGCGCCGCCGACTATGACTTTGTCATCACCCACCCCCATGGCTACGAGCTCTCCGAAGAATTCACTTCAGGCGTGCCAATCATCTACGATCAGGACGAAGCCTTGCGCGGAGCCGACTTTGTATATGCCAAAAACTGGTCGGCATTTGCCGACCCTCATTATGGGAAAATCCTTTCGACCGACCGCTCTTGGACCATTACCGCTGAAAAAATGGCGCTGACCGACCATGCCCGTTTCATGCACTGCCTGCCGGTACGGCGCAACATGATTGTCAGCGACGAAGTAATCGAAGGTCCACAGTCGATTGTCATTCCCGAAGCGGCAAACCGCGAAATTTCAGCGACCGTTGTATTGAAACGTCTTTTGGAATCACTATAACATTCTTCGTATGAAACTGCTATATTTAAGCATTCTTCTCAGCATCGCCTCTGCCGGCGCCTTTGCCTCTTCCCGCCAATGGGAGGAAGGTCCATTGAAATGGGAGAATTTCTCCGGCAATCCGGTGATGAAAACCACCCCTACCTATTTCAAAGGCATTCTGAAAATCGTAACTGACATCGAAGAGTCAGGAGAATCCAGATTCAATACAGACATGACCTACTCGACATCGGCTGTCGCCATTATGGACATGAACCAGTCGTATGCCGATTCAGCCTATCGCACGCCGCAAGCCCTACGCTATCACCAGCTGCAATTCGATATGCTCGAAATTGTATGCCGACGACTCCAGGCCGACCTCAACAGTGGCATGGCAGGACTTGAAGCCGACAGCCGT
>USOC01000089.1 GCA_900556245.1 uncultured Prevotellaceae bacterium | reverse complement strand
ATTTGCTAATATATAATAATGTCAGCCTCTCCTTTTTTGAAAAAGTTATTAACAACCCTGACTGCGCCGCACCTGTCCGCCATTTTCCCCGTCGGCGACCTCCTGAACAGACCTGAAAAACCTATAATTCTACATTTTAGACAAATTCTTTTCTAAATTTTCTTGGTTATGATAAATTTTTGTTATTTTTGATGTTCCTATTTTTTGTAATTTTGCATATAATAAAACTAAAAGCCTGATGAAACGAATCTTACTTCTCGCCTTTGCAGCTCTGCTACTGCTTCCGTCGGTAACGGCAAGCCCGAAAAAACGCTATCAAGTGGCCGGTGTGGCTTTCTACAATTTGGAAAACCTATTCGACACAATCAACAACAACGGGATGTACGACCTTGAATACACCGTCAAAGGCAACCGGATATGGGACGGAACATAATTTTGGAACAAAATCCACAATATGGCCTACGCCATCAGCCAATTAAAGACAGACATCACACCGATGGGACCGGCCGTAATCGGCGTGTCGGAAATCGAAAACCGTTCGGTTCTGGAAGATCTGGTAAAAGATCCCCAAATCAAAGACTGCAACTACCAAATCATCCACCACGACTCACCTGACCGCCGTGGCGTCGACGTAGCGATGCTCTACAACCCCCGCATGTTCCGGCCGCTCAACGCCACTCACCACACACTGAAAATTCCCGGCTATGAGACTTTCCGCACCCGAGACCAGACCTGCGTCAGCGGACTGCTTCTCGGTGAGCCTGTCAGCATCATCGTCAACCACTGGCCGTCACGCCTCGGAGGACAGCAGCAGTCAAGCTACCTTCGCGAAGCGGCGGCAGCCCTTTCAAAACAAATCGCAGACTCCGTACTTAGCGTCAATCCCAATCAGAAAATATTCATTATGGGCGACTTGAACGACGACCCGTCAAACGACAGTTGCGCAAAAATAATCGGCGCAAAGAAAAAAGAGAAGGAAGTGGAAAAGGGAGGATGGTTCAACCCGTGGTGGGAAGTGCTCGACAAAGGAATCGGCACGCTGGCCTACAAAGGACAATGGAATCTTTTTGACCAGATTATCATCAATGACAACACCCTTGGAAAAGACCGCTCAACGCTGAAATACTTCAAGTGTAAAGTCCACAACGACATTCCCGGACTGAAAGAGACCGAAGGCGACCGCAAAGGCTATCCCCGGAGAACTTTCGCTTCCGGCATCTACCTCAACGGTTTCAGCGACCACTATCCCACCCAGGTATTCCTGATCAAAGAAATCAAAAACTAATAATATATCAATCTTAATTTTTTAACCCATAGTTTTATGAGAATCAAACTATTTTTCCTTCTACTCGCCATCTCCATTTGGCCTGCTTTTGCGCAGGACTGTGGCGTGCGCGGTGTAGTTGTCGATGCCGAGAGCGGACTGCCTGTGGCAGGAGCGACCGTCATCCTGAACAATCAGGGAGCAACCGCCCTCACCGGACCAAGCGGCGACTTCCTCATCTCTTCGGCCAAACCGGCACAAGAGACCCTGACAATCATCGCCTATGGATACTCTGACATCGTCAAAGAGTTGACAATCATGAGCAAAGTCATTGAAGACTTGGGCGAGATGAAGATGCAACCGGACACTTCCGGAAATACTTACAGCGATTTTGCCGTTCTCGACGAAAACCAATTGGAAGATGAGGAAGGCAACGACCAGTCAATCGGCATCCTTTCAGGATCGTCGGACGACATCTACTACAACGCCACCAGCTACGACTTCAGCACCATGAGGTTCCGCATCCGCGGTTACGACCAGGAATACTCGCAGATGTTCATCAACGGCGTTCAATTCACCGATGCCATCAGAGGACGGTTCAACTACTCAACACTCGGCGGTATGAACCAAGCCTTTAAAAGCCGCTCCGTCAGCAATGGGCTGACTGCATCCAGCTTCTCTCTCGGAGAAATCGGCGGAGCATCCAACATCAACGCCATGGCCGCTGACTATGCACCGGGGTTCAGAGGTACGGTTTCATACACCAACGGCGCATACTCCACCCGTGGCATGATCACCTACTCTACCGGGCTAAATCCGAACGGATGGGCATTTACCCTCTCCGCCGTAGGACGTTATAGCAAGGAAGGCATCACCGAAGGTACGTTCTACCACTCCGGCGGTCTGTTTTTGTCACTACAGAAAATGTTCAACCAGCAAAACAGCCTGAGCATCACTCTCTACGGAGCTCCGACACAACGCGCCACTTCTTCGGCGACCTACGAAGAAGTCTACGAATTGGCCGACTCCTATATGTACAACCCCAACTGGGGATGGCAAGACGGAAAAAAACGCGCCGCACGCATCGTAGAATCGTTCGACCCGACAGCTATCATCAATTGGGTATGGAAACCAAAAACAGGGACAACGCTCAATACAGGCGCCGCTTTCCGATACTCGATGTATTCCTCGTCGGCACTCAACTGGTATAATGCCGCCGACCCCCGACCGGACTACTACCGCTACCTGCCATCATACTACAAAGACAACCAGGAAGCGTTCGACTACTATACCGACCTGTGGCGCAACAACGAAAGCCAACGACAAATTGACTGGAACAGTCTATACCGCGTCAACCAACTTTCAAAACTTAACCACGAACAGACTGGCGAACCCTACAGAGGGTCTACCTACATTCTCGAAAACCGCCACAGCAACCAGATCAACGCGTTCTTCAACTCAACCCTCAACCACCGCCTGAACGAGCACATGACGCTGCAGGCAGGCATCGGATTGAACTATACGCGTGCCATCTACTACAAGACAATACGCGACCTGCTTGGCGGCGACTACTGGACAGACACCGACCAATTCGCCGAACGCGACTTCCCGGATCGAGACTGGATGCTCCAGAACGACCTGAACAACCCGAACCGCAAAGTGACGGACGGCGACAAGTTCGGCTACCACTACGACATCAATTCAATCATCGCCAATGCGTGGATTCAGAATATGATTAACCTTGACCACTGGGACATCAACTACGGTCTCAAATTGTCGTACACGCAATTCCAGCGCGACGGAAAGATGCGCAACGGACGCGCTCCGCTCAACTCTTACGGAAAAGGCATCGCCCACCGCTTCGACAACGGAATGGTCAAAGCCGGCGCTACCTACAAGCTGGACGGACACAACTTCTTTGTGTTTAACGCATCCTATGGATCTCGCGCTCCGCTCGCAGACAACGCCTACATTGCGCCGCGTATCAAGGACGACATTACAACTGACCTGAAAAGCGAAAGAATATTCTCAGCCGACCTCAGCTACTCGTTCAACTATAGTCGTTTCCGCGGTACAATCACCGGATTCTGGACAAATATGTACGACGGCACTGAGCGTTCTTCTTTCTACGACGACAACTTCTCCACCTACACCAACTTCGTCCTCACAGGCGTCAACAAGACCTATAAAGGCATCGAAGTGGGATTGGCCTACAAGATTACTCCGGACCTCACCGTTTCGTTCGCAGGAACATTCTCACGCTACCAGTACAAAAACCGCCCGAAAGGCACGCGTAGCTTTGAAAACGGAGTACAGGCAGACACTACGCAAACTGTCTACCTGAAGAATTTCTACGTTGGCGGAACTCCGCAAACTGCGGGAAGCCTCTCTATCAACTACAATGCACCGCACATGTGGTTCTTCGAAGTGAACGGAACTTGGATGGGCGACTCTTACATCGACCTCTCTCCAATCCGCCACGAAATGATGCCGGGGCTTGCTTCTTTCGTTGAAAACAAAGAACAGTATGTGGAAAAGGTGAAAGAAATCACCAACCAAGAGAAGCTCCGCGACGCATTTGTGCTCAACCTAAGCGTCGGAAAAGTTGTCTACATCAACCGTAAAGTCTCTATGAACTTCAACCTGAGCGTCAACAACCTGCTCAACAAGAAAAACATCCAGACCGGAGGTTACCAACAGAGCCGCTTCGACTACCGGAACTACGACGTCAACAAATATCCGAGCCGCTTCTACTACGCCCAAGGCATCAGAATCTTTGCAAACGTGGGCATACGGTTCTAACTTTGAAACAACTCAATTAGTAAAAACAATAAATATCATTCATAAAGATGAAACACATTAAGTTATATCTGACAGCACTGTTGTTTGCCTCACTCGGTCTTGCGAGTTGTGAAGACAATTGGGACACCCCGCCTCTTGACGGCCCGGTAGCGACAATCGAAGCAAACACGACCATCCTTGAACTTAAGACCAAGTACTGGACGGAAGAAGCAAACAGCGCCGACACAATCAAAACCAAAGAGAACGGCGACCACTACATCATCAAAGGACGCGTCATCAGCTCAGACGCTGCCGGCAACATCTACAAAAAGCTGGTCATCCAAGACGAAACTGCAGCGCTGACGCTCTCCATCGATGCCAACAGCCTCTATAACTCCTACCGTCCGGGGCAGGAAATCGTCATCGACGCTACGGATATGTACATCGGAAAATATGCGGCCCTACAGCAGATGGGTCTGCCGGAATACTCTGAACAGTTCGGTTGGCAGATGACACGCATGCCACTCGAAATGATGCAGGCTCACACCCAGCTCAACGGTCTGCCCGAACCGGAAAAGATGGACACCTTCGAAACGACAATCAGCGCCCTTCCGACCGACAAGGAAGGCATCATCAAGATGCAAAGCCAGCTCGTGCGTTTCGACAACGTGCAGTTTGAAAACGGCGGCAAGGCCACTTTCGCCGTCTATCAGCAAAACACATCGCAAAACATCAATGACGGAACAGCGTCTCTGACCGTGCGTACCAGCGGATACGCCAACTTCTACAACAAGACTCTGCCGGAAGGCGTAGGTTCGGTAGTAGGTATCCTCAGCTACTTCAACAGCACTTGGCAACTCGAACTCCGCTCTTATGAAGACTGCATCTTCGGCGAAACGCTGCCGGGTTCGAAGACCAATCCGTTCACCGTAGACCAAGCCATCGAAGGCCAGACAAAGCAGTCAGGCTGGGTGAAAGGCTATATCGTTGGAGCTGTAGCCGGCGGTGTCACCGACGTGACCGGTAACAACGACATCGAATGGAACGCTCCGTTCTCTCTGCCTAACACTCTGATTATCGCGGCTTCCGCAGGCGAAAGAGACTTCACAAAATGCCTGGCTATCGAACTGCCGCAAGGTTCCGCCCTCCGCACGACAGCCAACCTTGCCGACAATCCCGACAACCTCGGCTCGGAAATCATGCTGAAAGGCTCTTTCGACAAAGTTCTCGGCATGGCAGGCATCACCAAAAACACCGGAGCTGCCGACGAGTTCGTCTTTAACGCAGTTGTCACCCTGACCCAGCTCGAACAGAACTTCGACGGCTTCAAGAGCCAGGCAAACGACAAGGGATGGATTGACCTCTCCGCAAGCAACCTACTCGGTGAAGGATGGACCACTGCCTACGCCAAGGGAGACAAGCAATGGTCGATGCGTAACTTCAGCGAAAACGTCTACGCTACATTCTCAGGATACAACGGAAAGGCTCCGTTCGACGCATGGCTGATCACTCCGATGTTCAACATCGACA
>USOC01000088.1 GCA_900556245.1 uncultured Prevotellaceae bacterium | reverse complement strand
TGTTGCGCTGTTCTTCGACAAATAGTATAAAATTAGGCATGATTGCTCTTTATTACAGACAAATTCAGTATCTTCGCACAGCGGTTAAGACCTGTTTGCAGAAATGAAAGAAGCGTTACATCTCTCTCAAGAACAAAAATTGCAGCAACGGCTGTCTCCCCAGCAGGTGCAGTTTGTCAGGTTGCTTGAAATGAACGGGATTGAAGTGGAGGATGAAGTCCGACATGAGATTCTCGACAATCCGGCTATCGAAGTGGCAAACGAAGAAGGACGCAATGATGCAGAGAGAAGCGATATGCAAGAGAGCGGTGCGGACGGTGCGGACGAAATCAAGCCCGACGTGCCGAAGGCCGACGACTCCTCCGGAGAAACCGATCCGGAAGATGATCCGGCCGACGCCATTCCTGCCTATCGGCTCAATATATCCAACCATAGTGCGGACGATAAGGTCTTCGACCCGATTGTCACGGCGGAAAATTCTTTGATTGATTATCTGTCGGAACAAATCAACGAGCAGGAACTGACCTCCGAGCAGCAGAAAATTGCCGGTTACATTATCGGAAGCATTGATTCCAACGGCTATCTGACGCGTTCGGTTTCTGCTATCGCCGACGATTTGATTTTTCAGACCGGACTCAATGTGACAGAGGAACAAATTGCAGCCGTGCTGCATATGGTGCGCGAACTTGATCCCGCAGGTGTGGGAGCAACTGATTTGCGCGACTGTCTGCTTCTGCAGCTCGAACGATTGAACGGAACGGCTGAGGCGATGATTGCTTATGACATGATTGACCGCCATTTTCCGGAGTTTTCCAAAAAGCACTTCGATAAAATCATCTCCTCGATGAAGTTGACGCCTGAAGAGTTTAAAAAGGCGCTCGACGTCATCCAGTCGCTCAATCCCAAACCCGGCAGCCTCTATGAAAGCGCGGATAATCCGGGCGCCCAGCAAATCACGCCCGATTTTGCCGTGGAGGTTGATGGTGACGACATAACGCTTTCCTTGATGAACAACATCCCGGAACTGCAAATCGAGGAGACGTTTCAGGCAATGTATGATTCGTTGGCCGACACCCGTCCGAAAAACCGAAGCGAGGAGGAAGCCAATCGTTTCGTGAAGGACAAATACGAGTCGGCTGCGGCTTTCATCAAGATGCTGAAACAGCGGCAGGAGACACTTTTCCGGACTATGCGTGCCATCGTGCAGTGGCAGAAGGCTTTTTTCCTGTCGGAGGACGAGACCGACTTGAGGCCGATGGTGCTGAAAGACATTGCCGCAGTCACCGGCCTTGACTTGTCGGTCGTATCCCGGGCGACTTCCGGCAAATACGTGATGACGCAAGGCGGAATCTATCCGTTGAAATTTTTCTTCAACGAAGGGATGCGTCATGAGTCGGGAGAGGATGTGTCGACGAGGGAAATACAAATGGCGCTGAAGTCTTTCATTGAAAACGAAGATAAGAGAAAGCCCCTCTCCGACGAGCAACTCTGCGGATTGCTCAACAAAAAAGGCTATGAGATTGCCCGACGCACCATTGCCAAATATCGTGAGCGACTGGGATTTCCGGTTGCCCGACTGAGAAAAGAAATTTAATGAATAGTATATAAGATGGAACTGAATCCTGCATTTATGACTCTCGAACAGAAGACGATGCGCATAATCCACTATGTCTCGTCGTTCTTTTCTTTCCTGTTGAGTCCGTTGCTGATGCCGACTTATGGCATGATTATCGCTTTTTGCCTGTCGACTCTGCAAATCCTGCTGACAACCGACAAACTGACGGTTATAGCCGTCGTCGCTATCATGACGTGTGTCGTACCGGTGGTGCTCATTTCGCTGATGCGCTACTTCCGCATCATTTCCGATCTCCACCTGAATGTGCAGAACGAGCGGTTTGTTCCTTATGTCGTCATTGTCGTATGCTACGTCATCAGTGCGCTCTATCTTTTCAATATCAACGCTCCGACATGGATGTGGATGTTCATGTTCGGCGGAGGCATTGCCGCTATGATTTCACTGGTCGTCAATTTCTTCTGGAAAATCAGCGCCCACATGGCTGGAATCGGCGGACTGATTGGGCTGCTTTGCAAAATCAACAGCTACGGTGACGGTATCATCGAACTGATGCCGGTCATCTGTGTCATGATTATCGTGGCGGGGATTCTCGGCACTTCTCGATTCTCGATGGAGCGCCATACGCTTTGGCAGGTCATTGCCGGAGTGCTGAATGGATTTTTCTGTGTCTTTCTCATCTAAAAATTTTATATGAAACCAATTGTTAGTATCATTATGGGCAGCACTTCCGACATGCCGGTGCTTGAAAAGGCTGCCAAATTGCTCGATGAATTTGAAATTCCGTTTGAAATAAACGCCTTGTCCGCCCACCGGACTCCGAAAGAAGTGACAGATTTTGCGCTCGGAGCGAAGGAACGCGGGCTGAAAGTGATAATTGCCGCTGCCGGTATGGCCGCTCACCTTCCCGGAGTCATAGCCGCTCAGACTACTGTCCCGGTTATCGGAGTGCCCATCAAGGCTTCTGTCGAAGGTATAGACGCGCTTTTGGCAATCGTTCAGATGCCTCCGGGAATCCCTGTTGCAACGGTGGGAATCAACGCCGGTCTGAATGCGGCTATCCTTGCCGTGCAGATGCTGGCATTGTCCGACGAGAAAATCGCCGCAAAGTTTGAGGCATACAAGAAAGGCTTGGCTCAAAAGATTGTGAAGGCTAACGAGGATTTGTCAAGAATCTCCTATAAATATAAGACTAACTAAAAGTTTTTCTGATTGATATGGCGGATTTCAACTATCATAGACGACGGACCGACCGGGTGGAGGTCGGAAATACGCCTCTTGGCGGTGAGTGTCCGATTCGGATACAGTCGATGACTTCGACTTCGACGCTCGACACCGATGCCAGCGTGGCACAGTGCCGGCGTATCTTTGACGCGGGAGCCGACTATGTCAGGCTGACGGCTCAAGGAGTCAGAGAGGCGGATAACATCGGTGTCATTCGCCGGATGTTGCACGAGCATGGCTATTGCCGCCCACTGGTGGCCGACATCCATTTTAACCCGAAAGCGGCTTTTGCGGCCGCTGCCGTGACCGACAAGGTCAGAATAAACCCCGGCAACTTCGTCGATGCTGCGCGGACGTTTAAAAAGTTGGAATACACCGATGAGGAATATGGCGAAGAAATCGGAAAGATTCGTAAGGCTTTGCTGCCGTTTCTCGAAATTTGTCGGGAAAACCATACGGCCGTAAGGCTCGGAGTGAACCATGGCTCGCTGTCCGACCGGATTATGAGCCGTTACGGTGACACGCCTGCGGGGATGGTGGAATCTGTCATGGAGTTCTTGAGGATATGCTGTGAAGCCGGCTTCGGCAATGTCGTTATTTCCATCAAGGCTTCTAATACGGTTGTGATGGTCGAGACAGTCAGGCGTCTTATTGTGGCGATGGAGGCGGAGGATATGCATTTCCCGCTCCATCTCGGAGTGACGGAGGCCGGCGACGGTGAAGACGGACGCATCAAGTCGGCTGTCGGAATCGGCGCATTGCTTTCGGAAGGCGTCGGCGACACCATTCGGGTTTCGTTGAGCGAAGAGCCTGAAGCGGAAATCCCGGTTGCGATGCTTTTGCGCGACTATATCGTTGCGCGGGAGGGGCATCCTTCGATTGAAGGAACATTTGCAAGAGGCTATAATCATCTTGCGCCGGAACGGCGCACTACAGTGGCGGTTGGCAGTATCGGTGGCGACAATCCGCCGGTGGTCGTTTCAAGTCTGAGTCCGGATCGAGTGGAGGAGTGTCCGATGAAGCCCGATTTTTTTGTCGGAGACATCGACTGGGTTACGGTTGACGCTAGCGAGCGGGCGGAAGCTGTGGCGACACGCCTTTCTGCGGACAGTGTCATCCTTCTGTCTTCTTCCCACCGCAATCCTGTCGGCGAAATGCAGGCTTTCATCCATGCCCTGACCGATTGTGGCGTGCAGACGCCGGTAGTGGTGCGGATGCGCTATGAGGATGCCGACGCTGAAGCGGTGCAGATTAAGGCGGGCGCTGATTTGGGAACGCTGTCTGTCAATCGTCTCTGCGACGGAATTTTGCTTGAAGCCCCGAATCTGGCTGAGCCATCAGATGCCGTGCGTTATGCTTTCGGAATCCTTCAGGCGGCGCGCCTGAGAGTGTCCAAGACTGAATATATTTCTTGTCCGGGTTGTGGACGGACACTCTACGATTTGCAGCAGGCCGTCAGGGAGATTAAGCGTGCAACGTCTCACCTCAAGGGACTTAAAATCGGCATAATGGGCTGTATTGTCAACGGCCCCGGAGAAATGGCGGACGCCGACTACGGATATGTCGGCGCGGCAGCCGGAAAGGTGAGTCTCTACAAAGGAAAAGAGTGCATCGAGCGTAACGTTCCGCAGGAAGACGCATTGAGCCGACTGATTCAACTCATCAAGGATAACGGCGATTGGACCGACCCTCAGCAATAATTGTGACAGAAAATGAACACTCCGAAAGAAGTTATAAAAAATATGGAAAATGCCGGCATCGTCAAAGCCGGCATTTCCTCTGATGAGCCGGCGCGTCTGGCTGTATTGTCGGCGTTGGCCGGTGTCTATATCGCCATGGGGGGAATCTTGTCGGTCATTGCCGGTTACGGATTCCCTGAAATCACGGCAGCCAATCCTTCGCTCCAGAGGCTGCTCAGCGGGGCGGCTTTTCCTATCGGGCTTATCTTGGTGGTGCTTGTTGGCGCGGAATTGTTTACGGGAAACAATGCGGTGCTGATGCCGGGTGCGCTCAATCGGGGGATTCGTCCGATGGCAGTCGTGCGCAACTGGACGCTCGTTTATCTCGGAAATTTTATCGGGGCGTTGGGCTTCTCTTATCTTTTCGTTTATCTTTGCGGACTGACGGCCTCCGATCCGTATCATGAAGCCGTTCAAAGGATTGCGCTTGCCAAGGTGTCGATGCCGTGGCATGTGGTTTTCCTGAAAGGTATTGCTGCTAACTGGTTTGTCTGTCTGGCCGTCTGGTTGGCAGCTGCGGGAAAATCGGCAATTTCCAAAATCGCCGGCTGCTGGCTGCCGGTGATGGCGTTTGTCGCATTGGGCTACGAACACTCCATCGCCAATATGTTTTTCATTCCGATTGGAATGATGGAAGGGGCCGACATATCCGTCAGTCGATTCGTTGCCGGCAATCTGTTTCCGGCGACAATCGGCAATATTGTCGGTGGTGCACTGATGGTAGGCACTGCATATTGGTTTGTCTTCGCCAGAGAAAGAAAATGAATATCGGATTCTATTGAAACGGTAAAAACGGAGAGGGGCGGGAATGCGCTCCTCTCTTTTTTGAGGGGGGATATAAATTAGGAAACTTTAACACAAAAAGGGGGGGGTGAAGGCTAAATGTTATATATTTGCCACATAAATGATTTATTAACCGTTAATGAAAAACTTGTGAATTATGAACAGATTGAAGATTATTTTGATGGCGTTTGTGGCTGTCGTTGTTGCCTCTTGTGGAGGAGGTGGAAGTGATTTGGTTGAAGTCTCCGTTGACAACACCTCAATCGGGGGAAGACTGTCGCAGTATTTTTCGTTGGAAGACA
>USOC01000087.1 GCA_900556245.1 uncultured Prevotellaceae bacterium | reverse complement strand
GCCGATGCTCCATAAATCTCTTTTGCCACTTTCTCTATTTTTAAGGCTGTCGAGTCGCAGTCGTCATAGGTGAATTGCAAGGGAGCTGAAGGGTTGGTTTCTATTTCTTCTACTACGAGTCGTGCGAGATCCGCCGCGCCTTCGCCACCTTCTGTAAATGCGTTGTTGAGAGCAAAGCGAACTCCGATTTCTCGGCAATGGGTGTCGATGGCATTCAGTTCGTCAGGCGTGTCAGAGGCAAACCGATTGATTGCGACAATGACCGACTGTCCGAACTTGCGGATGTTTCGGATATGTTTGTCGAGATTTGCAAAACCGGCTTTCACAGCGTCAATGTTTTCTTCTGAGATATTGGCATAGTCGGCACCTCCTTGTATTTTAAGCCCCTGTACCGTTGCGACAAGAATCGTCAGCTTCGGGTTCAATCCAGATTTGCGGCATTTGATGTTGTAGAATTTTTCTGCACCAAGGTCTGCACTGAAGCCAGCTTCCGTAATGACATATTTGGCGTGGGTCATCGCCATTTTGGTGGCTATGACGGAGTTGCATCCGTGAGCAATGTTTGCAAACGGACCGCCATGGATAAATGCCGGTGTATGTTCAAGAGTTTGGGCAAGGTTTGGGTTGATTGCCGCCTTCAGGAGAACGACGATTGCACCGGAAATGCCAAGGTCTTCTACTGTGAAGGGACGGTCGTCGAAAGTGTATCCCAAAACGATGTTATTAATGCGTCTTTCGAGATCTTCAATGTCTTCTGCAAGGCATAGGATAGCGATCAGTTCGGAAGCGGCCGTGATGTCGAAACCGGTCTGACGTGTTACACCGTTGGTTGACGGACCAAGGCCGATAACGATGTCTCGCAAAGCGCGGTCGTTGACGTCGAGAACTCTTTTCCAAAGTATTTTTTTTAATCCGAACCCTTCTGCCTCATGCTGATAAAGGTAGTTGTCGAGCATGGCAGAAATCGTATTGTGGGCGGAAGTTATAGCGTGGAAATCACCGGTGAAATGGAGGTTGATTTTTTCCATAGGGACAACTTGGGCATAACCACCTCCAGCAGCACCACCTTTGATGCCAAAGCACGGACCGAGCGATGGTTCGCGCAAGGCCACAATCGCCTTTTCCCCGATTTTGTTTAATCCGAGAGCCAGGCCGACAGAAACGGTCGTTTTGCCGATTCCTGCTTTGGTGGCAGTGATGGCTGTGACAAGAATCAGGTTGCTTTCTGTGGTTTTTTTCTTGTCAATCAAGTAGTAGGGAACTTTGGCAATATATTTGCCATAATGGTCAATTTTGGTTGTGTCGATGTTCGCTTTTTCGGCAATGGACTCTATTCTTTCCATTGCAATGTTGCGGGCAATTTCGATGTCAGATTTCATATAGTGTCGTAGGTTGTAGAATTTTGGGGGCAAATTTACTACAAAATCTCACGTTTTTATAGTAAATTTGTGGTTGAAATAGAAAACAGATGAATCATATAAGGAATTTTTGCATTATTGCGCATATTGACCATGGCAAGAGTACGCTTGCTGACCGTTTGCTTGAATATACAAATACCGTTTCCGGAAAAGACCTCCAAGATCAAGTCCTTGACAATATGGATCTTGAAAGAGAGCGGGGAATTACGATTAAAAGTCATGCCATTCAGATGGGCTATCGTCGTGGAGACGAGACGTTTGTTCTTAACTTGATTGATACTCCGGGTCATGTGGACTTTTCGTACGAGGTTTCGCGTTCGATAGCAGCCTGTGAAGGGGCATTGCTGATTGTCGACGCTTCACAAGGAATTCAGGCTCAGACTATATCCAATCTATATATGGCAATCGACAATGATTTGTAAATCATTCCGGTGGTGAACAAGGTGGATTTGGACAGTGCAAAGCCAGACGAGGTTGAGGACCAAATTATTGATTTGTTGGGATGCGACCGAGACGACATTATCCGTGCAAGCGGCAAGACCGGAGTGGGCGTCCCTGAGATTCTGAATGCGATTGTCGAGCGTATTCCTGCCCCCAAAGGAGATGTGGATGCGCCTTTGCAGGCATTGATATTCGATTCGGTGTTTAATCCGTTCAGGGGAATTATTGCTTATTTCAAGATTGTCAACGGAAAAATCAGCAAAAATGATTTCGTGAAGTTTGTAAATACCGGCAAGCAATATTATGCTGAAGAAATCGGCGTGTTGAAGTTGGGATTGAGTCCGTGCGGCGAATTATCGGCCGGAAACGTGGGGTACATTATTTCCGGAATCAAGACTTCGAGAGAAGTGAAGGTCGGTGATACGATAACGAAAGTGGCCAATCCGTGCCCTTCAGCCATTGAGGGATTCCAGGAGGTGAAGCCAATGGTGTTTGCCGGCGTCTATCCGATTGAGACGGAGGATTTTGAAAATCTGCGAGCTTCGCTTGAGAAGTTGCAGCTCAATGATGCGTCGCTAACGTTCCAACCGGAATCGTCAGTCGCATTAGGCTTCGGTTTCCGATGCGGTTTTTTAGGATTGCTTCATATGGAAATCGTTCAGGAGCGTTTGGGTCGTGAATTTGATATGGATGTTATCACAACGGTGCCTAACGTTTCATATAAAGTGTTTGACAAGAAAGGGAACGAGACGGAGGTGCACAATCCGTCCGGTTTGCCGGAAGCTACACTGATAGAACATATCGAAGAGCCTTATATTCGGGCGTCGATTATCTCGACGACAGATTTTATCGGGCCGATTATGACACTTTGTCTCGGAAAGCGGGGCGAATTGGTGAAGCAGGAATTCATATCCGGCAATCGAGTAGAGTTGGTTTTTGACATGCCTCTCGGAGAGATCGTGATAGACTTTTACGATAAGTTGAAGAGCATTTCGAAGGGATATGCTTCGTTTGACTATCATTTGCATGATTTCCGGGAGTCCAAGCTTGTGAAGCTCGATATTCTGTTGAATGGCGAATCGGTTGATGCACTCAGTACGTTGACACATATTGACAACTCCGTCACGTTTGGCCGGAGGATGTGTGAGAAATTGAAAGAGCTGATTCCCCGCCAGCAGTTTGATATTGCCATCCAAGCGGCAATTGGTGCAAAAATCATTGCACGTGAGACAATCAAGGCTGTGCGAAAGGATGTGACAGCCAAATGTTATGGAGGTGATATCAGTCGAAAACGCAAGCTTTTGGAAAAACAGAAGAAAGGAAAGAAACGCATGAAGCAGATTGGTTCTGTCGAAGTTCCTCAGAAGGCTTTCCTTGCAGTCTTGAAGTTAGATTGACAGATATAGAAAGAAAAGATTGTTATAATTTACATTTAGGTTTTATTATTTATGGAGAATACCGGATTTAGTATGTTTTATTCGGCACGTAAGGCTATTGTCAGCCACGTCAAGGGGGGCAATCCATTGATTGTGGCGACGGTATTGGCTTTGCTTGTTGCCAATCTGCCAGTGGTCAGAGATTATTATTTTGAACTGTGGAATTATGAAATCAAGTTACAGATAGGTGATTTTAACTTGTTTAGTCATGGCGGACATCCGATGAGTCTGATGGCTTTTATCAACGATGCGCTGATGGCTGTTTTCTTTTTCACCATCGGTCTTGAAATCAAGCGTGAGGTGTTGGTGGGAGAATTGTCGTCTATCAAACAGGCGATGCTTCCCATAGTGGCGGCTTTAGGAGGAATGATTGTTCCGGTAGGAATATTTTGGGCGATGAGCAATGGAACGGACTTCTCACAAGGAGCCGCTATACCGATGGCTACGGATATTGCCTTCTCTCTTGGCGTACTGGCCATGCTTGGAAGTCGCGTGCCGTTGTCGTTGAAGATATTTCTTACAACGCTTGCCGTGGTAGATGACATTGGCGGTATTCTTGTGATTGCACTGTTTTATTCGGGTGGAATCGAGTATATGTATCTGTTGTATTCGGTTGTGGCGATTGTGCTTTTAATGCTTGGCTCTGTGTTTAAGGTTCAGAGTAAGATTTACTACTTGATAATCGGAGGAGCAGTTTGGTATTTATTCCTCAATTCGGGGATACATTCGACGATAGCCGGTGTTATAGTTGCATTCTGTATTCCGGCGCGTCCGGTATTCAATCCGAAAAAGTACATTGCGGAGATTCGTCGCAGCATTGCGCATTTTCCGGCAGAGACCGATGAAGAACAGAAGACGGGATGTAAGGAGCAGATGCTGAGCAAAGAGCAGATGGACTGGCTTAAGCGCATTGAGTCGGCATCCGATAAGGTTATTTCCCCGTTGCAGGAGTTGGAGGACTCGTTGCATCCGGTGGTGAATTATTTGATTATTCCTATATTCGCATTTGCGAATGCCGGTATTTTTATGGGGGACATGTCAGTGTCAGATCTGTATAGTGGTGTAAGTTTGGCCGTGGTCTGCGGATTGTTTTTTGGCAAGTTCCTCGGTATTTTCGCATTTTCATGGCTTGCCGTTAAGGCGCACCTTGCACCGATGCCTTACGGGTCGACGTGGAAGATGGTGGCAGCAGTGTCGGTTCTTGGGGGAATCGGATTTACCGTGTCGTTGTTTATCGCCAACCTCTCGTTTCCGGATGCGGCACATACAGGATTGCTTAATTCGTCAAAGCTTGGTATTTTGGTCGGCTCCCTGCTATCGGGAGTTGTCGGCTATCTGCTTCTGAACATGGCATTGCCGAAGACATCAGCGGCAGATTCTGAAGAAGATTAACAATACATAGGTATCGGTTGCGCAAAAATTACCATAAGCAAGCTATTGTGGGTCCTGGAGGGCGACAGTAATTTTGCAGTGTAAGGATTTTAATTTGTTAATCATAATTGCGTAACATGACAGAAGAAACAAAGAGACTCTCGACAAAGTGATTTGGTAAGGGTCTCTTTTCTGTTTTTTTACTGCAGGGTAATCGCAGTCTTGAGGGCAAATTTAACAATCCTCTCAACTGTGAGTTGCGAACAAGAATGAGTAATGACTACTCTGTAGTGCTAAAACAGGATAATATGAAAAATGATTTTAACGAACGACTGATAGGTTTGCAGAAACATATGGGTAGTTTTGCGCTGTCACTGACATTGAATAAGGAAGAAGCTGAGGATTTGATGCAAGAGACAAACTTGCGTGTGCTCGACAATCAGGATAAATATGTGGAGAATACCAATTTTAAGGGATGGGTTTTTACGATTATGCGGAATACGTTTATCAATAACTACCGGCGAATGGTGAGAAACCGGACAACGCTTGATGCGACAGAAGAATTATATCATTTGAATCTCCCACAGAATTCCGGCTATGATTCTCCCGAAGCAGCCTATGGAGTCAAGGAAATTACCATGATGATTAATTCATTTTCAGAGGAGTATCGCCAACCGTTTTCAATGTTCGTTTCCGGTTATAAATATGAGGAAATCGCAGATGTGCTGGGTATCCCTTTGGGGACGGTTAAGAGCCGGATTTTCTATGCCCGCAGACGTCTGAAGAAAGCATTGACGGACAATCCTGAATGAAGAGTTTTCTATCATGATTATTGGCGGGCGACGGGTTTTCGCCTGTTGTCGAGTAGGATTGTGTCATTGCGTTGCTTCAGGGAGTCATTGGGAGCGACGCTTTTCTTTTTGTCTTTTTTCCGCTTTTTGAAGAGTCGCTCGAAGTCGTGCTTGAATACGATTCCCACGCCTTGTG
>USOC01000086.1 GCA_900556245.1 uncultured Prevotellaceae bacterium | reverse complement strand
GTGATGCCACCTTAATGTACTATCTGATGGACGAGGCACAGGAAGGCAAAAATGCCTTCTTGGAAAAACGCGACCCGGATTTCGAACAATTTCCTAAATTCCCGGGATAATGAAGGCTTCGTATTGTCGCCATATCCTGCAGTTTAAAGAGCCGGCAGGCACTTCAAGAGGCGTCCTGCACAAAAAAGAGACCTATTTCCTGAAACTCGAAGACGACGATATGCCCGGCGTTTTCGGACTCGGCGAATGCGCCCTGTTCAGAGGTCTGTCTGTCGATGACGTACCCGATTATGAAAACAAGTTGCAGGAACTTTGCCGGAATATCAGC
The DNA here is from genome assembly GCA_900556245.1 of uncultured Prevotellaceae bacterium. Classification (GTDB taxonomy): domain Bacteria; phylum Bacteroidota; class Bacteroidia; order Bacteroidales; family Muribaculaceae; genus Limisoma. Next base: position 5,382 of record USOC01000086.1, on the reverse strand, counting down.
GAAGACAAAGAAACTGACTTGAGTGCCTTTCCGTCGATTCGCTTTGGACTCGAAACTGCCATCTATGACTTTTCGAACGGATGCACACGCCATCCGTTTCCTTCCGAATTTACGGAAGGACGCACCTCAGTACCTATCAACGGGCTGGTTTGGATGGGGACGAAAGAAGAAATGATTCGGCGCATCGACGATAAAATCAAAGGCGGTTTCACAACTATCAAGCTCAAAGTGGGCGCAATCGATACGGAAAGCGAACTTGACCTTGTAAGACACATTCGAAAAGTTTTTCCTCCCGAAGTGCTCACAATACGCCTTGACGCAAACGGCGGCTTCACGCCCGAAAATGCGATGAAACACCTCGAAGCTTTCGCTCGTTATGGCATCCACTCAATAGAGCAGCCGATTCGTCAGCACCAATGGGAAGATATGGCCCGCCTGTGCCGCGAATCGCCAATCGACATTGCGCTCGACGAAGAACTCATCGGAATCTCCACTCCGGAACGGATGGCAGAATTGTTAGAATCCGTCAAACCGAAATATATCATCCTGAAACCATCGCTCATTGGTGGATTCTCCGGCTCCGAACTATGGATGCGCACTGCCGCCATGCGTGGCATCGGAGGCTGGATTACATCGGCTTTGGAATCGAATGTCGGACTGAACGCAATTGCGCAATGGACTGCAAGAATGGGTGCGGAAATGCCCCAAGGATTAGGAACGGGCGGACTCTTTACCAACAATATCGGCTGCCCGCTGGAACTGCATGGTGATCAACTGTGCTTCAACCCGGAAAAAGCGTGGAACTTCCCGGAATTTGACTGGAAACAATGACTGTTCTTGAATTTTTAGCCCAGTGGCACGATGACAGTCCTTTTGTGATTGCCCACACGTCCGGTTCCACCGGACGCCCGAAAGAAGTCAGGCTGCTGAAGTCGGATATGCAGGCTTCAGCGGCGTTGACAAACCGATTTTTCGGCATCAACAAGGAAAGCAGGCTGATGCTGTCTCTGTCGCCCGACTACATTGCCGGGAAAATGATGATTGTCCGTGCGGAAGAAGCCGGTGCGACACTTCTTACGGAGACTCCCAGCAACCGCCCATTGGAGCATTATGCCGGTGCGAAAATCGATCTGCTTGCCGTCGTTCCCTCCCAGGCGCTTTGGCTGGCACAGCATCCCGACCGGCTGGCTAACGTCAGGAAACTGATAATAGGAGGTGGAGAAGTAAGTCCGCACTTGCGCAAATTGTTGGAGAATATGCCGGTAGAAGCCTATGCCACCTATGGCATGACTGAGACATGCTCACATGTGGCCTTAGCTCCAATCACGGCTGACATTTCTCCTTTCACAGCATTGCCTCCGGTCACGTTCACGACCGACCAACGCAGTTGCTTGATTATCGAAGCTCCACAATTCAGCTTCCGCCGACTTGACAGAAAAGATGTCGTAGAATAGCAGTCCCCCACTTCTTTCTGATGGAAAGGACGTGTCGACACCCTTGTCAACACCCGAGGCAAAAAAGTATAACCGGAAGAGATAGAGCGGAAAATCCGAGGATTGCTCTCACGCCGCCACTACATAACATCTCGCCCGTCCGAAAAATGGGGACAAGAGCTTGTCCTGAAAGTGGAAGGAGAACCGTTTTCTGCCAACCAAACACAAATACTCTTGGAAAAGCTGCGCGAGACACTTCCTTTTTTTGAACTGCCAAAAGACATCGTGTTTGTTCCACGCTTTGAGGAGACAAGCAGCGGAAAAATCAAACGAAAGAAGATGCAAAAGAAAGGTCTCTGAAAACAACAATTTGTTAAAAAGCGTTATTGTTTGGATTCATTACAAATAATAGCGGCTGCAGATTTTCGTAAATGGCAACAAATTGCCACCTTTGCAGTGTCGTATTTTTAGAGTATAAGATTTTATGAGACTATCCGATCTTAAAACAGGAGAAGAAGGCGTCATTGTCAAGATATTAGGTCATGGCTCGTTTCGCAAGCGCATGATGGAAATGGGGTTCGTCAGAGGCAAGCGCATACAAGTGGAGCAAAACGCTCCGCTGCGCGACCCTATCAAATACAAAATCATGGGTTACGACATTTCATTGCGACGTGCCGAAGCCAGCTTGATTGAGGTTGTCAAAGGCGAGCATGCGGAAGAAATGCTCTCTGTCGACGTGCCTCTGCTCCGGGAAGAAGAATGCGACCGGGTAAATGTGTTCGACACCCAACGACGAATCATCAATGTGGCACTCATCGGAAATCCGAACTGTGGCAAAACGTCACTCTTCAACTATGCCTCCGGCGCAAAAGAGCACGTAGGCAACTACAGCGGAGTGACCGTAGACGCCAAAACAGGAAGAATGGAATATGAAGGTTACTCGTTTAACATTGTCGACCTTCCCGGCACCTATTCCCTCTCGGCCTATTCTCCCGAAGAACTCTACGTGCGGCGATATCTCCACGACGAAGTTCCGGATGTCATCATCAACGTAGCTGACGCTTCCAATCTGGAACGGAACCTGTATCTGACCACAGAACTCATCGATATGGACAGGAGCATGATCATCGCCCTGAACATGTACGACGAATTGGAGCGAAGCAAAGTGGTGTTCGACCACGAGTCTTTGTCCCGGATGATTGGTGTGCCGATGGTGCCCACTGTCTCCAAGAACGGACGCGGCGTCAAAGAGCTGTTCGATACGGTGATTGAGGTCTACGAAGGCCGCAACGAAGTTGTGCGGCACGTGCATATCGGCTTCAGCAAGGACATAGAAGAGGCGGTCAAGCTGATTCAGAAGGCTTTGAAAAGCGAGGCTGAGCTGGACATGCACTTCTCTGCCCGCTATCTGTCGATTAAGTTCCTTGAAAAAGACAGGGAAGTCGACGCAATGCTCCGCAAACTCCCGAACTACGACAAAATTGCGACTCTGCGCGACAGTCTCGTGGAAAAGATAGAAGAACTCCATCAGGAAGACATGCCTACTGTCATAGCCAATACGAAGTACGGCTTTGTCTCCGGAGCATTGCGCGAAACGCTCCACGCAGAAGAGAAAGAGGAAGCCAAGACCACGGCTTTAATCGATTCCGTTGTCACAGGAAAGCTCTTCGGATTCCCGATTTTCATCTTCCTGATGTGGCTGATGTTTTGGGCCACATTCGAAATCGGACAATACCCGATGGACTGGATTGAATCGTGCGTCGGCTGGATCAGTGAAATGATTGGGACTTACATGCCCGACGGGCCGCTGAAAGACTTGATTGTCGACGGTGTCATCGGCGGTGTCGGCGGCGTCATCGTGTTTCTGCCCAACATCTTGATTCTATACGCATTCATCTCGTTTATGGAAGATTCGGGATACATGGCGCGCGCAGCGTTTATCATGGACAAAATCATGCATAAAATCGGTTTGCACGGCAAATCATTCATACCCTTGGTGATGGGGTTCGGCTGCAACGTTCCCGCCATCATAGCCACCCGGACCATTGAAAGCCAGTCAAGCCGGCTTATCACGATTCTTATCAACCCGTTCATTTCATGCGGCGCCCGTCTGCCAATCTATCTGCTGCTCATTGGGGTATTCTTCCCGAACCACGCAAGCGTTGCCCTGCTGTCGCTATACGCGCTTGGGGTCATCGTGGCGATTGTCACGGCAAAACTGCTGCGGAAATTCCACTATAAGCGCGACGAGACGCCATTCGTCATGGAATTGCCCCCTTACCGGATACCAACGTTGAAAGCGACCATGCGACACATGTGGGCGAAAGGACAGCAATACCTCAAAAAAATGGGGGGAATCATCCTTGTCGCAAGTCTGGCTATCTGGCTGCTAAGCTACTTCCCGCGCCCAAACACTGAAGACATCGAGCAGACCCGCTCCGAACTCGCAGCCGCCGGCATCAACCCCGAAACGATGGATGTCGAAACCGTTTCTGCTACCGAAAATTCCTACCTCGGCCGTTTGGGTAAGTTCATACAGCCTGTCTTCGAGCCGCTTGGCTTCAATTGGAAAATGTCGGTTGCCCTGCTGTCCGGGACAGTGGCAAAAGAGACTGTCGTTTCTACCATAGGCGTGCTCTACAGCGGCGATTCCGAAGCCGGCGAAGCCGTTCTTTCTGAGCGTATAACAGCCGAGAATCCGCAAACCGGCCATCCTGACTTCACGCCGCTCGTCGCCGCCTGCTTCATGATTTTCGTGTTGATTTATGTGCCCTGCATCGCAACGGTCACGGCCGTTGTCAAAGAAACGGGCAGTTGGAAATATGGAGCCTTCACGATTGTCTACAACACATTCGTTGCATGGCTGCTGGCTTTCATAGTCTAACAGGTGGGGACACTATTCCTCTGATTTAGCAAAGCTGTCAATGCAATAAAACCGAACTTCAATCCATATTTAATTAGAATGATGAAAATAAAGCTACTGGCATTCCTGCTCTTGACAGGCATATCTGCAAATGCCGCAACCTACAAAGTAGATTCCGGTATCAGCTACTCCATGAATCACGATGCATATTCATCTCAAAGATGCCGGCTCGACATCTACCATCCGACCGACACTGCCGATTTGCCGGTCATCGTCTGGTTTCATGGCGGAGGACTCACAGGAGGAAAACGCTATATTCCCGAAGAATTGAAAGAATCCGGATATGTAATCGTGTCACCCGGATATCGTCTGTTACCGAATGTAGAAATAAGCAAGTGCATCGACGATGCCGCGGCGGCTGTCGCCTGGACGTTCAGAAACATCACCCGATATGGTGGGGACCCTTCCAAAATTTTCGTTGCAGGACACTCGGCAGGCGGATATCTGACAAGTATGATTGGACTGCAAAAAACGTGGCTGGAAAACTATGACATAGAAGCAGACTCCATCAAAGGACTAATCCCTTATAGCGGACAGGCAATCACCCATTTCGCACTTCGTAAGTCCAAAGGGATATCCGAACTACAGCCTATAGTCGATGAATTCGCCCCAATGTTTCATATCCGAAAAGACGCTCCTCCCTACATCATCATAACAGGCGACCGCAACAATGAACTTTACGGCAGATATGAAGAAAACGCCTACCTTTGGCGCTTGTTGAAACTCATAGGGCATCCGGATGTCCGCATCTATGAAATTGAAGGACACGACCACGGAGAAATGGTGACTCCGGCCCATCATATACTGAAAGATAATATCGACAGGATTCTCAATAAAACACAACAGCGATAAGGCTACACCGCTATGTCTCTCCGGCAATCATGACTTTCACACAAAGCATCAGCAGGTCAAACCACAGTGCGACAACGGCCAAACCCCGTGGAGTCTTTCGCAGACCGCGGAACGCCGTCACAAAGCAAAAAGCGAGATACGCCCACCCGAAATACGGGATACCCGCAAACAGAA
>USOC01000085.1 GCA_900556245.1 uncultured Prevotellaceae bacterium | reverse complement strand
TGTGCGCGAATATGTGTTTGAACAATCTGGGGTTAAACCTTTTAATTACGACGGGTATGGCAATGCGCAATGGATTGTGATAGACTATGGGGCAATTTATGTGCATGTGTTTTTGCCGGAATATCGGGAATATTACAATCTTGAACAGCTTTGGAATGATGCCAAGATTACGGAGATTCCCAATTTGGACTAAAATTTGAGCAAGCATGGACAATAACAAAAAGAAGATAGGATTTAAGTTTAATATTTTTTGGATGTATGCCATCATTGGTATCGTCTTGATGGGGCTTTATTATTTCAATGATCCTTCAGTGGAGAAGAAGGTGAGTTGGCAGCCGGAATTTAAGAGCTATCTGGCACAGAATGGTGTCAAAGAGATTAAAATCTATGTCGGAGAAGATGAGGCTGAGGCAATTTTGACAGAGTCTTTGGTCCGTACTGTTTTTAAGGGGCAGGGAAATGTCGATCCGAAAAAGGCTAAAGTCGTAGTCACTGTACCAAGTGCGGAATTGACTGAAGAGTTGTCAAGAATTGGCTATGCCGGAAAGAAAGAATACGTCACCGGGAGCGGTTTTTCCGGCTTTCTTTGGGCATTTGGACCAGTGCTTTTGCTTATTGTTTTCTGGTTTATACTGATGCGTCGTATGTCGCGAGGCGGCGGAGACGGCTCGGGAGGAGTCTTTAGCGTGGGCAAGTCGAAAGCGCAGTTGTTTGACAAGGACAAAGGGACGAATGTCACGTTTGAGGATGTAGCCGGTCTGCAGGAGGCAAAAACAGAGGTGGAAGAAATTGTAGAATTTCTTAAAAATCCTCGCAAATACACTGAACTAGGCGGAAAAATTCCCAAGGGGGCATTGCTCGTTGGTCCTCCGGGAACAGGAAAGACTCTGCTTGCGAAGGCTGTGGCAGGAGAAGCGAACGTGCCGTTCTTCTCATTGTCCGGTTCGGATTTCGTGGAAATGTTTGTAGGAGTCGGAGCTTCCCGTGTCCGAGACTTGTTTAAGAAGGCTAAGGATAAAGCGCCGTGTATCATTTTTATCGATGAGATTGATGCGGTCGGTCGGGCTCGAGGCCGCAATCCGAATATGGGATCGAATGACGAGCGTGAGAATACCCTCAACCAACTGCTTACAGAGATGGACGGCTTCGGAACAAATAGCGGTATAATAGTGTTGGCCGCAACGAACCGTGTTGACATTCTGGACAAGGCTCTTCTGCGGGCCGGACGTTTCGACCGACAGATTTATGTGGATCTTCCTGACTTGAACGATCGTAAGGAAATATTTCATGTGCATTTGCGTAATGTGAAAATTTCGTCGGATGTCGATGTCGATCTTTTGTCGCGTCAGACACCGGGATTTTCTGGCGCTGATATTGCGAATGTCTGCAATGAGGCGGCATTGATTGCCGCACGCCGCAGAAAAGACTTTGTGGAAAAACAGGACTTTATGGATGCAGTCGATAGAATTGTCGGCGGTCTTGAAAAACGGTCGAAAATCACCACAGAGGAAGAACGCGAGTCAATAGCAACGCATGAGGCAGGTCATGCCACCATCAGCTGGCACTTGAAATATGCCAACCCTTTGATAAAGGTTACTATCGTGCCTCGTGGCAAGGCTCTCGGGGCAGCTTGGTATTTGCCGGAGGAGCGTCAGATTGTGCCGGAGCAGGCGATGTTGGATGAAATCTGTTCGCTTCTTGGCGGGCGCGCAGCAGAAGAGCTTTTTATAGGGCATGTGTCGACAGGTGCGTTGAACGATCTTGAACGCTCGACTAAGCAGGCCTATGCCATTGTCGCTTATTATGGTATGAGCAAAGAGCTTCCGAATATCAGCTATTATGATTCGGCCGGTCAGGACTATATGTTCTCCAAACCATATAGCGAGGACAGGGCGCGGAAAATCGATATGGAGGTGACTCGAATTCTTGCCGAGCAATATGAGCGCGCGAAGAAGATACTGGGTGAATATGCCGACGGTCATCATCAGTTGCGTGATAAATTGCTGACGCGAGAAGTGATATATACGGAAGATGTCGAAAGCATCTTTGGTAAGCGGAAGTGGGCTTCTCGGGCAGATGAAATCATCAAGGCAAATGAAGCCAAGGAACAAGAACGCCAAGGTTCGGCAGAGCAGACGGAAACGGGTGACAAAGATTCGGCTGTGTTGCCGCCACCCGTTCCTGAGGCAGAAAAAAGTGATTATGGCGATTTTTTCGGCGTCTTCTGTTTCTTCGTGTGGCGACACGGAAGAAATAGAGCCGGAGGAGTGGCTAACCGGACAATCTTGCGATTTTGATATCCGCTGGAACTGGCAGAAAATTGTTTTGCCGGCGATGAAGGTATATGGACAGTGGCAATCTGACATATTCTATCCTGACTTGTCGCAACGGGGATGGGTGACGCTTTCCCAAAACAATGGAGGACCGGGCAGCTATGCCCTTCATGTGGAATGTGCGGAAAACTTTACGTCTGCCAAGCGCAAGGCGGTTGTCACCATATCTTGTCGCAATAAGAAGCTGGTCTATCGGATTACGCAAGACGGCAATCCGGATTATGAAGAAGGCCCTGCTACGGCATTGGTGAGCCGAATTACGATGAAGCATCATAATGCATCGAAGGTTTACATTTGTAAGGAACAAGTTGACTTTAATTATCAGGAGGGAGCTATGTGCGCAGCTACTTATTCTTTTGCAGATTACCGCACTTCGGAGACTCGCTATATCGATATGGTTGTTGACAGGCAAGTATCCAATCGGACTTATGTGTTTGCCGAAGGGGAAAAGCGTCAGGAGCATTTGGCAAAACTCGATGGGTCCGGACGGTTTGTTTCTCTTGATGACTTGACTTTTGACTATGAAAGAAGTGAGTATTTGCTTACTTTGTCGCACGGAGGACAAGACTGGTATTTTGATTGGGAGAAGGATGTTCCCAAGAGGATAAGATCGTCAAACCGGCGAATAGAATTTCAGGTCAAGGCTGATATGAATCATAATTCAAATATTGATATCAACGGACTTTTGCTGATGAGCTACAATGCTTCTGATTACCAAGGTTCTTTAAGCAAAGCAATCTTTGCCGAGAGGGGAAACTGGGGAAGTATGGCCGGCAGATTGTTGAACAAGATTATCGACGGCGAAAGAACGTTGGCTATCAATTATGTTTATGATGGAAGAAAGCGAATCATTCAAATCTTGGGCTACGAGCTGGATGTTTCAATAGCAAAATATGGTCATAAGTTTACGTGCGATATCGTCTATGTTGACTAAACGTTGTCTGACTGTAAAATAAAGTGATGCCAAGGGCTGCTTCAAGCAGCCCTTGGTTGTTTTTGAAGGGAAGTTGTCATAAAGCGGTGGTGTGGTGCTAATTGGTTGACATATAATCTTCTGAGATAAAATAGATGTTGGTTTGTTGTGTTTTTGTTATGGCAGGGATGTATTAATAATGAGTGAAAATATAGGAATATAGTCGTCATGTAGTATTAATTTTAGGTTCGTAACACAAAATATAAGAGTACTATATCATGAAATTAAAAAAGATTTTGATTTTCACAAGTATTGCTGTGATGTCGTCAGCAACGATGCAAGCAACCAGTGAGCGGATTGGATCCGGCAGTTATGCTACGTCTCATCCTGGTTTTGATGTCGCCAATAGGAATAAAGTGCCGCGGGGTTTGCCTCAAGTAAGCGGGCCGGCGGCGGAGCGGCCGATACCTACCAACGATTGGTGGTCGAATGTGCTTTATGAAAACCAGACCGGCAATCTCTTTGCCTATCCCATTGCGATGCGCACCAAAATGGACGGATTAGCTTTGGCTAATGTTCCTAAAGGTCCGATGATTGACTTTGACCCGATTCGTGTCGGTGTCGGCAGCATCTCTTCGGAGAAGACCACTGTTTCGAACTATTCCGACTGGACAGTTACGATGCGTTGGGGAACTGACGAGGAATATTTTGAGGCGACAGCCGGTATCGGAATGCCGTTTGTCTATTTCAGCAAAAAAAGCGGGCAGGACGTTAAAATCACTATCTATCAGGCTTTCGGAAATGTTACAGTCAAAGATGAAATGCTTGTGGTGGAGAAGGGATTCAATGGCGTATCATTTGTAATTTATGCACCGGCGGGAAGCCAGTGGGTAGCCGGAGCTGACAATACTTATACTTCCACACTTGCAGGGAAAGACTATTGGTCGGCTGCAATGCTGCCACAGGATACACCCGATGCAATGGCAGCTGCATTGGAACTGAAGCAGTATGCCTATGTTTTCCCGGCAGACACACGTGCCAACTATCGATATGATGAGCAGCGTGCGGTTGTCAGGACGGATTATGTCGTGACTGCCGATGTGAAGGAAGGCTCGAATGACAAAGTGCTGATGGGGTTGTTGCCTCATCATTGGGCGCATTTGTCATCAGACTCTCCCAAGCCGGAAGGGTTGACCTATCGGTCTGTCAGGGGAGAGTTGCGCACATTGGCAGGGAACACGTTCTCGACAGAGCTTACTTTCCACGGTATCCTGCCGACGCTTCCCTTTGTGGAGGAAAATCGAGATGGCTTCTCAAAAGACGAACTGAACAGACTGATTGCTGCCGTGGACGCTGACCACGGGCTTGTGGACTGGACTGACAGCTACAACGACGGTCAGCTGCTGAACCGTCTGGTTCAGACAGCGCGCATTGCAAAACTTGCCGGAAACGTGGATGAGTTCGGAAAAGCGTTCGACCTTATCAAGCAACGGTTGGAGAACTGGCTTACTTATAGCGAAGGCGAAGTGGCGTTCCTGTTCTATTACCATAAGGACTGGACGGCTATGCTCGGCTATCCGGCAGGGCACGGTCAGGACGAATATCTGAACGATCATCATTTCCATTGGGGATACTTCATCCATGCCGCTGCTTTTATCGAACAGTTTGAGCCAGGCTGGGCGAGCAAATGGGGCGATATGGTGAATTTGCTTGTGCGTGATGCAGCTTCTACAGACCGGAACGATCCGATGTTTCCGTATATCCGTAATTTCAGTCCGTTTGCCGGACACTGCTGGGCGAACGGAATGGCGGCTCTTCCGCAAGGCAACGACCAGGAATCCACATCGGAAGCTATGCAGTTCCATTCTTCGCTTATCCATTGGGGAAGCGTCACCGGGGACAAGGCTATCCGTGACTTGGGCATTTATATGTACGCTACGGAACAGTCTGCCATTGAAGAGTATTGGTTTGACGTGAATGAGCGCATTTTGCCTGCCGACTGGAAATACAGCCTTGTGTCTCGTGTGTTCGGCAATGACTTTGACAATGCTACATTCTGGACATCTGATATTGCCGCTTCCTATGGTATTGAATTGTATCCGATTCATGGAGGTTCGTTCTATCTCAGTCGTAATCTTGACTATGTCCGGAAACTTTGGCATGAAATTACCGAGAATACGGGAATCTTGCGCAATGAGGCGAATCCGAATCTTTGGCATGACATTATGTGGGAATATCTGGCATTCACGGACGCCGACAAGGCGATTGAGCTTTATAAATCCAATCCGGACCGCAGCCTGAAGTTCGGCGTGTCGCAGGCGCAGACCTATCACTGGCTTTATGCAATGTCGTGTCTTGGCCAGCATGATGCTACAATTACGGCGGACTGTCCGACAGCTTTGGCTTTTGAGAAAGACGGAACTATGACTTATGTGGCTCATAACTATGGCAAGGAAAAGCGTACGGTCACTTTTTCCGACGGGTTCAAACTGGGGGTGGAACCCGGAGAGATGGCTACGGCCACGGGCGAAAGTTCATTGCCCGCAGTGCAAATCACAGCTCCTG
>USOC01000084.1 GCA_900556245.1 uncultured Prevotellaceae bacterium | reverse complement strand
ATGAGAGAAAACTCCGGAAATTTTTCGGTCGAGTACATACTTTTTGATTCCGTAGTTGTGATAAAGTCCTGCGAGGGCCGCCCAGCAAATGAAGATGGTGGAGGTTACGTGGGTTTTCGACCAATCAAAGATTTTTTGAAGCTGACTCCAGTAGTCCACTTCTTCAAAAACTTGCATTTCAACCGGTGCGCCGGTCACGATAAAGCCATCGTAATTGTTATTGCGAATTTCTGCAAAGGGTTTATAGAACTGGTCAAGATGCTCTTTGGGCGTATTTGTCCATTCATGGCCTTCCGGAAGGACAAGGTCAAGCTCGATTTGTAGCGGAGAATTGGAAATGAGGCGAAGCAAATCGGTTTCGGTCATCAGTTTAAGAGGCATTAAGTTGAGCACGGCAATTCTTAAAGGTCGTATGTCTTGCGATGCTGCTCTTTGCTCATCAATGACAAAGATGTTTTCTTTTTTCAGTTCTTCTACCGCCGGCAGAGTGCTGGGGATTCTTACAGGCATAGCGCTAAATGTGTTTAAAGTAGATTGTAGATGTCGATTGCTTCTTGTCGTCCTGATTCGATGAGTTCCGGCTGATGGGCGTCAGAGTTGATTACTACAGGCATGCCATAGTGTTTCATCAACCGGAAATATCTTTCGTGAGGAAAGAAGCGCTTGTGTTGTGCCAGTGATTTTGTATTAATCTCTGCAATCAAGTGAGTGTCCATAATTGCATCGATTACTTCTTTCACACGTTTTCCATACCATTTCTCTTGTTCTATTCCGGGCTGGAAATATGAAGCGTTCAGTCCGATTTTATCAAAGTGACCGATAATGTTGAATCCGCCGGCTTCAATCATTTGAATAGTCTGATCGTAGAATGCAGACACAACCATATAGATATCATTGTCGAAAAATTCCGACATTTTCTCTTTGAAAGATTCGAAATTCCCGTCGGTGTCTATATGGAAGTCATCGCATGGTACAAAATGTACCGACCCGATGCGGTAGTCAAGCGGGAGAGTGTCGAAATATTCATTAGAGGGTCCCCATTCGCTGTTTAAGTAGTCGATTTCCATCGATGCGTATAGACGTATTTTCCCTGCATAATCCTTTTTAAGCCTCTGTACTTCTTCGATATAAGTAGGCACATCTATTTTTGTCATGTTGCAAGGAGACTCGAATGGTATGGGCGAATGAGGGGAAAAACCGTAGTCAGAAAATCCGGCATCTATGGCTTTGGGCACAAATTCTGCCATTGGTGCGCGACCGTCACAGAATTGTGTATGGCTATGTAGATTGTATCGTTTGGATGTTTGTGCAATTTTTAAGAGGTCAATCATTCCATCAGAGTAATTGTTGCTCAATTGAGCGGATGTCATTGTCCAGTTTTTGAATTTCTTCAGCGTCTTTTAGCAACGCATTTTCTCGTCCGAGGATGTCAGGAGCAATTTTTGCTTGCACTGCAGAGGATGCTTTTGCATATTTTTTGCGAAGTTCCTTCAGCTCCTGTTGTTGCGTTTCGAAACGGTTGCAAAGTGTCATGCGCTTGTGCATCAAGTTCTCGGCTTCTTTGCTTCTGAAATTGTCGAAGCGAGTGTATTCGACTCCGTTTTTGATGTGAAAGGAGAAGTCTGCTTTTGGTTTGTCTGTTTCGGTTTCTATGTTGTCAATCAGATGTCGTAAATCTGCATAGTTGTTGTCAACCCACGATTCCTTGATGGACTTGATTGCGGCCAGCGAGTAAATGTCTGGACTGGTCCGATCATAATTTCCTCTGATGTCTTTTTTCTTGAACAGATAGATTGTCACTTTTCCGGGAATTTGATTTCTGTCGGTAGCCCACCATCCAATACCGATCATTTCATCGATGACAAGCATATAGTCGTCATACGGAGAATTGTAGGGCATTCCAATGTTCTGAGGTTGAAGGTATTCTCCGGAAGTGAAATCCTTTCGTGTCATAAAGATGTCATATCCGCCGATGCTGCTTTCTCCGTTTCCGGCAAAGTATAGCGTAGTTCCGTCGGCCATGACAAAGGGGTAGTCGGCATCGCCGCCATCATTCAAATCATCGCTCAGCTCTATGGAATGGTCCCATTTTCCATCGGCGAGTTTGTATATTTCATTGAGCTTCATCGTCCCTACAGAATCTGGAGATGCCCACATCATTCTGCTTTTCGACTGAGGCATAAATACTACTGTTGTCGCTGAATCGGCAGGGAATGGGAGTACCTCTGGGGTATTGAGTGTCCCGGCTTCGCGAGTCAGACGATAATGTGTGAAAAATTTCTCTTTGTCGACTACCAAACTGTCGAATACTTCTATTTTTTCTACATTATTCAGCATATCAAGCACTCTTTTGAGGCGGTCGTAGCCTTTTTGTGCAGTTTCAGAGAGCTCTGAAGTGTCGTGGCCTGTCATCTCACCAAACTGTTGTGTTAGTTTATAGGCCTGCTCATAATCCATCTTCTCCAGGGCAATTTGCGCGAGGTATCTTGCCGCATCAGGAATTTTCCGCGAAAGTGCAAACTCCAAATATTTGACAGCTTCATCTTTTTGTCCGGTTTCGTAGAGGCATGCGCCTGTCCATTGATTATAGTTGGCGTTTTTTGGGTTTTTGTCAACAAGGTTTTGAAATGTCGGCAATGCTTTTTCGAATTCTCCGTTTTTATAGAGTTTTTTTGCTTGTGACAGTGTCAAGGCTGAAACTGATTGACTGCACACTATAGCAATACAGAGGAATATATTTTTTAACTTCATTGTAGTGTATAAATAACTTTTTCAAAGATTTTGCAAGATACTAAAAATTCCGCACATTCGGTCCCCTTCCTTATGAAAACATTTTGTTGAGTTCATCGTTAGAGAGTAGATGTAGAATCTTTTTGCCGTCTGGTGTATACTTGGGCTCCTTTAATCTGAAAAGGGAGGCAACCAGTGAGTCCATGTCGTTTTGAGTTAGTTTTTGTCCGTATTGTATGGCCGCGGTTTTCGCTGACGACAAGGCTATTTGTTCGGCTATTTTTTGAGAGGCATTGTTTCCTCCATTGCCTACCGATTCAACCACTTCGAGGATGATGTCTTTCACGTCTATTCCTTTGATGGCCACCGGAACGCTGTTGACAGCCCATGATGTATCTCCTAAAAACGAAATTTCAAATCCCATTTGTTCCATTTCGTCTATAATTTCATCCATGATAGCGTTTTGAGCATGTGTGAGTTCCATTACTTCTTGGAAAAGCACTTTTTGGGAAGCCACAGGTTTACCGCTTTTTGCTTCCATCAATGCATCGAAGAGTACGCGCACATGAGCTCGATATTGATCGATAATCAGCAGGCCAGATTTATTTGGTGTCAGTATATATTTCCTGTGAAGTTGTGTGTAGGTCTCTCCGAATGTTTCATCGGGAATTTCCGGAAGCAGTCTGCCAAAGTCTGCCGAATCGGATAATGGACGGTTTAGTGATGATTCGGTTGTTACTCTTTCAATGTTTTCATTCCGTTTCTTTTCAAAATTTTCATAAAGCAAGTCCCAATTTTGAAAATTCGGGTCTACTCTCTTTTCAGGAGTCGTATAGGTTGTCGCTGCTTTCTTTGCCGGTGAGGGGGTTGCCGTAAAGGGGTTGTAGTTTGGATCGATTTCTATTTCCGGTAGTTGGAGATCGGCAGAATGACCGACAGGGATGTCTATGGCTCCTTCTGTGTCAAATTCGATGGAGGGTACAGCACTGAATTTTCCGAGGGCTTCTTTCACAGCCGCAAACAAAATTTGCCAAATGGCTTGTTCGTTTTCAAATTTTATTTCGCTTTTTGTCGGATGAATGTTGATATCAATCGTTTCGGCATCAACGACGAAGTTCAAGAAATAGTTCGGCTGTTCTTCTGAAGGAATCAGTTGGTCATAGCATGCTATGATTGCTTTGTGGAAATAAGGATGTCGCATATGGCGTCCGTTGACGAACAGATATTGTAGAGCGTTGCGCTTCCTGGCATTTTCCGGTCGGCAGACAAAGCCGCTGAGACTTACTATCGAAGTTTCTGTCTCGATTGGAATAAGTTGTTGTTCCAGAGAACGGGAAAACAGTGATGCTATCCTTCTTTTGAATGAATCACCGCCCATCAATTGGTACATCATATTACCGTTGTGGGTGAGTTTGAATTCTGTTGTGTAATTTACAAGAGCCAGCCTCTCAAATTCTCGGATGATGTTACTCAATTCTACCTGATTGCTTTTTAGGAATTTTCTGCGAGCCGGAACGTTGAAAAACAAGTTCTTCACCATGAAGTTGCATCCCGGTTGGCAGACATCGGGTTCTTGTGATTCGCATGTGGAGGCACTGATTAAAATTTTTGTGCCAATTTGGGCATCGTGTTTCTGGGTGCGGAGTTCTATTTGCGAAATAGCGGCTATCGAAGCCAGAGCTTCGCCACGGAAACCCATAGTGTGAAGTGCAAACAGGTCTTTAGCGTCCTTGATTTTTGAGGTGGCATGACGTTCAAATGAAAGGCGTGCGTCAGTTTCCGACATGCCACATCCATTGTCGACCACTTGTATCAGCGTTCGACCGGCATCTTTTAGATTTATTTCGATAGAAGTTGCGCCAGCGTCGATGGCGTTTTCCACTAATTCTTTGATGACAGAGGCCGGGCGTTGGATTACTTCGCCTGCTGCTATCTGATTTGCCACCGAGTCCGGTAGAAGTTTGATGATGTCCGACATAGTTTTGAAGTCTTATTCTTGTTCGTTCCTGATTCGTCTTACCGTGGCGAATGCTTCCGGCGTTTCAAGAAATTCTTTCATCTCGGGAGGTATGGTGAAGATGTCGTTGCGGTTTTTCGGTCGCAAGGCATCGTGCCATTTAAACCCTTTAAGATAGAATTGGCTCTTTTTTGCCAAAAATATCGGGGTCACCTTTCCGGTGACATCCGGCCATAGGTTGAGCTTCTCCATTTGGCGATTTTTTAGGATTACCGTTAGAAAGCTTCCTTCAGCATTGACCAGCTTGTTGTATGTAGAATCCTTTTCCATAGGGAGCATGATGGTCATTACGTTGCCTTTTACATCCAGTTGGCGAAGGTCGCCGTTCTCAAAAAACGCTGTCATTTCTTTTCCGTACAGCTGATTGTAGAATTCTTCAGCAACGTGCTCGCTGACCATTCCGTATTCCGGCAGATAGGCTTTGTCGACAGTGCTGTCGTTAAGGTGGATTTTGATGATGTTTCCTGTCACTTGTCGTTCTCCATTCCAGAGAATCGGATGGCGGTGCATATAAATCATCGAATCTCGCGACATGAACGAGAGCGAATCGCAAAGACCTTGCACGTCGACTCGGAAAAATCGGACATTCGGGTGGGCTGACATGACCCGTGTCGAGTCTTCCAGCAGATAGGTCTTTATTGTGTCTCCATGCAGGTAAAGCGTGTCTTTTTGTGAATATTCCATTGCCATGGCCCGACCTGTTGAGAAAGAGGTGTTGTTTCTTTCGTTATGGTAGCCGTAGTTGCCAGTGAGGGTCATCGATTTGGCGGAATCTGTCAGAACCATACGTCCGAATACTTCGCCAAAGCCTGTGGCTCGGTTGTAGAAGATTGTGTCGCCTTCCAGTGTTTGTCTGTTTTTGCCGACGACAAGCGAGCGATTGTAGAGGGTGGCTATGTCTGCATCCGTGTTATACCAACCTTTGTTGGAATAGACTGTGCTGCTGTCGGAAACAATAGTCGTGTTACCGACAATGTCGGCGATGCGTGTCTCTGTATTGTAAAACAGCGTATCAGTGAGAAGTACGAATTTTTCATTTTGCAATTCTACTCCAAATAGGAATTTAGAATC
>USOC01000083.1 GCA_900556245.1 uncultured Prevotellaceae bacterium | reverse complement strand
GTTGGAGAGAGCTGCAGAAAAAGCGGCAAGGCCTTCGGGAAAGTTATGGATGCCGATAGCCAACGCAAGCATAATGCCCGTACGTTTTAGATTCTTTCTTTTTTCTATCGTATCGTTGGCATGAATTTCATGCGGATTTTCATCTTCAGGGACGAGATAATCAATCAGAGCTATCAATCCGATTCCTGCAAAAAAAGCCAGAAGCATGAGTGTTTGAGCTTGTTTCTGTGAAAAGGAGTATTGAAGCAGTCTGACAGATTCCGGCATCAGTTCCATAAATGATATGTAAATCATCACTCCTGCGGACAGTCCCAGGGCTGTCGAGAGGAATTTGGTATTTGTTTTTTTTGAAATGAAGGCAATCAGACTTCCTATTCCTGTGGAAAGTCCGGCAATCATTGTCACGCCAAAAGCTGTTGACAAGTCAGTCAAGTTCATAATTCGTAGCTTGCTTCAAATGATATGATGTTGTACTTTTTGTTTAGAAACAAATGGAGATATTGAATTGTTGAATGGGAGTGTTGGGTAAAACGCAGAAAGAAATAAAAAAGCAAGCCAATTTTGTTGGCTTGCTTTTTTAAGAGCTTGTATAACGTCTGCATTAGAACCATTTCAAGTATGCGAAGCTTTGGCGATGTGCCAAGTCTGCGTTCTTCGGGAAGATTCGGAATCCGTAGTGGAACACGCCAGATGCTTCTATTGCATGGTCAAGTTCGTAGGTCACAACGTCGCCTTCACGAGTTGCCTCTTTGAATTCAAAACGGTTGAGGTATTTGTTTTTGCCTTCTTCGATTGTATAAACAACCATTTCAACGCCAAGGCTGTCTGCCAATCCGTTTGTGTCAATTTTAGCAAACAGCTTGATTTTGGAACCGAAAGAATTAGCGTTCGGGTCGATTGAACTTGATTCCAATACGCGCACACCATCCCATCTGGCTGCTACGTTTTCCTTCCAAGCGACGATTTGTTTTGCTTTTGCGAAGTCGTCTTTTTTCAAAGTCTTTGCGTATTCGCTTTCTTTCAGATAGAACCGCTCGATGTAGTCATCAATCATTCGCTTCATTGTGAAGTTCGGGGCAATGTGAGCAATTGAATGTTTGATGTATTGAATCCATTCCGGAGAGTATCCCTTCGAGTTCTTTGCGAAGTAGAGAGGAATGATTTCATTTTCAAGCATCGAATATATAGTAGCGGCGTCGAGTTGGTCCTGTTGGCTTTGGTCAGTGAATGTGCGCTTGGCCGTCAGTGCCCATCCTGCACCTTCGCGATAGCCCTCATACCACCATCCATCGAGCACGGAGAAGTTTAACACGCCGTTCATTTCCGCTTTTTCTCCGGATGTGCCTGAGGCTTCGAGCGGGCGAGTAGGCGTATTCAACCAGATATCTACTCCTGACACAAGGCGCTTGGCCAATGTCATGTCGTAGTTTTCAAGGAAGATAATCTTTCCGAGGAATTGTGGCATACGCGAGATTTCAACAATCCTTTTGATTAAACCTTGTCCTGCACCGTCTGCCGGGTGAGCTTTGCCGGCAAAAACAAATTGTACGGGGAATTGCTCGTTGTTGACTATCTTTGCAAGACGGTCGAGGTCGGTGAAGAGAAGGTGCGCACGTTTATAGGTTGCAAAACGGCGTGCAAAACCAATAATCAGGGCGTTCGGATTAATCTTGTCCATAATTGACATGATACGCGAAGGATCGCCTTGGTTTTTAAGCCAGTTTTCTTTGAATTCGCGCTTCACATAGTCGATGAATTTGTTCTTAAGTGCAACACGAATTTTCCAGATTTCTTCTTCTTTGGCTTTTAAGATTGGAGACCACGCGGCTTCATCCGATTGGTTGTTGATATATTCTTCACCAAACGTTTTTGCATAGAACTCTTTCCATTCTGAAGCGGCCCAGGTAGGCATGTGTACACCGTTGGTCACGTATGAAACGTGGGATTCTTCCGGAGCATATCCTTTCCAAACTCCTTGGAACATTTGCTTGGATACTTCTCCGTGCAGCCAGCTGACACCATTAGATTCCTGACAAGTGTTGAGCGCGAATACACTCATGGAGAAGCGTTCGTTGGAATCCGGATTTTCCCGGCCCATATTCATTAAGTCTGACCATGAAATTCCAAGCTTGGCAGGGAATTCTCCCATATATTTTCCGAAGAGGCTTTCTTCGAAATAGTCGTGTCCGGCAGGTACAGGTGTGTGTACGGTGTAGAGTCCGGTCGCACGAACGGCTTCAAGAGCTACATCAAAACTGAGGTGGTCGTTTTGGACGTATTCAACAAGGCGTTGCAAGTTAAGCAATGCTGCATGACCTTCGTTGCAGTGGTAAAGTTCGGTGTTGATGCCTAATTTGCGGAGCATGATGATACCTCCGATACCAAGCAGATATTCTTGCTTTATGCGGTTTTCCCAATCGCCTCCATAGAGCTTGTGGGTAATCGGGCGGTCGAATTCAGAGTTGAGATTGTTGTCGGTATCGAGCAAATATAGTTTAACACGTCCGACATTCACTTGCCAAACATTACAATAGATGACGCGTCCCGGATAGGGTACTTCGAGCACCATTGGAAGTCCGTCGGCATTCAAAACCGGCTCTACGGGTATTTGATTGAAGTTTTGTGCAACGTATTCGGCAATTTGCTGTCCGTCCATCGACAATGATTGGTTGAAATATCCATATCGGTAGAGGAATCCCACAGCTGTCAGGTTGACACAAGAGTCGGATGCTTCTTTGATGTAGTCACCGGCAAGGACACCAAGACCACCGGAGTAGATTTTAAGCGCACTGCAAAGACCATATTCCATACTGAAGTAGGAGATGGAAGGGACGTCCTTGCGGAAAGGCTTTTTCATATAAGCTTTAAACGTTTTATAGACCTCATCGAGACGATTGAGGAATTTTTCATCGTTTGTGAGTTCTTGGCATCGTTCAAAACTTAATTTTTGCAACAACAGTACTGGATTCTCGCCGGTTGCTCTCCACATATCAGGATCAATATCATGGAATAGTTTTTTTGCGTCGCTGTTCCATGACCACCAAACGTTGTGGGCGAGTTCGTCCAAGCATTTCAATTTAGCAGGTAACTCTGCGTGGATGGTAATGTCTCTCCACACAGGAGCGTTTGTGTTACTTACTTTTAAATTCATAGTTTGTATTATTTAAATAAGGGCAGGTCTATGCCTGTTTTGATTTGTTATTTTGTTTGATAGCGATGCGATAGGCATCGTAGTAATATTCAATGAAGTTTTTCCATTCCGATTTTTTGGAAGCTTCTTCCGCGGCTTTGGCGATTTGCTTGATTTTAGCGGGTTTGGCTTTCATTAGCGTATAGATGTATGATGCTATATCCATTGTCGCGCTAAAATAGTTGGAATCGGTTCGGTGTGCTACTTTCACGCCGCAACTTTCAAAATTGTTGTCGAAAGAGGATAGAATCCATTGTCCGAATCCTGCGAGGTCGGTTGTGACGGTAGGCACGCTGAAAGCGATTCCTTCGTGAGGGGTATATCCCCAAGGCTCATAATAAGAAGCAAAAATGGCCGCGTCAAATCCGATGAATAAATCGTAATACGGCATATTGAAAATTCCATCGTTGCCGTTGAGATAGCAAGGCACGTAAATGACGTTCAATTTGTCGTGTTTTGCATTTTGTATACCTAAATACGTCAGTTTCCCGTATATACTGTCGGTCGCGTAGTTGTTGAGGGTATGGGTTATAATTGGGCAGGGAAGAGGTGTTCCTCCGGTTTTCTCGTTCAAGTTTTCAATCAGGTCGTGACGGGGGGCCTTCGACCATGCCGGCACAAGAATGAATGCGATTGCCTGGCCGGGCAGACTGCCAACTTGTTCGTTGCGGAGCGAATTGGCGACATCGATAAACATGTCGATTCCTTTGTTCCTGAATTCATTGCGTCCGGAGGTGGCAAAGAGAAAAGTGTTTTTAGAAAATTTTTTGCCGGTTAGAGCTTCGGCAACTTGCAAAAGTTTCGTTCTTGCATTCTTTTTGACAGTATCGAAATCCTTGCATTTCGGAACAAATGCCCGTTCGAAACCGTTGGGTGTCACCAATGGACGGATTTCAAGCAATTGTTCGCATTCGTCTGCTGTAATTTTGCTGACTGTTGTGAAACAGTCTGCATTGTGTGCTGCCGCTTTTTCAAGAGAGTGCTTGGACTGCATGTTTAACTCTGCAGCCATTTGGTCTCCATTGTAGTGGCTGAAATAGTCGTAGAGCGGTTTGTTGTTGCCACATATGCTACGGCCGATACTTGTCGCATGAGTGGTGAAAACTGTCGCAATTTCAGGAGCCTGGGCTTTAATATAGAGGAGTCCCATACCGGTAGTCCACTCATTGAAGTGTGCGATGATTTTGTCGTTGCGTTTAGCCAGATAGGAAGAGCAGCTCTTGATAACCATTGCAGCGGCAAGCGCAAATGCGCATCCTTCATCGTAGTCTCCATAGGCATGGAGCGAATCGACTTTGAAGCGGTCCCACATATATGCATAGAAATAGTCTTTTTTTGCATATAGCGAGTCGAATTTCACAAGGATGGCTATAGGATTGCCAGGAATGGACCATTTCCCTATTCTGACAGAAATTCCTTCCGGCAGAATGGCGTTTTGTTTCCATTCTTTCAGCAATGTTTTAGATTCCTTGAAAAAAGGGGACGGATTTTCGTCCGACCATACGTCGGGACCTACAAATATCAGTTTGTCGCCGAATTGCTTGCTCAGGACTTTTGCCTTTGTAGATAGAACTGTATATATACCGCCAACTTTATTGCAAACCTCCCAACTGGTTTCAAATAAGATCGTGGGGTTTTCGATATTATCAGACATATAAATAAAGTAGTATCTTTAAAATAGACTGCAAAGGTACGAAAAAAAATCAAAAACCACGCCTCTAACTGATTAATTGTTTTAATGTGTGAGTAATTATGTGAGGTTTTAATATTGTTTGTTCCTATTTTGCATGCTGGTATATCTAACAAGCGGTGGTCTGTTGTGCGACGTGTCTTGAAATGGCGGTTAAAAGAAAGTCCTACGCTGTGGATGGTGATGCGCAGGACTTTTCTAATTTTTTAATTGGGTGACTACTTCGGGTCGTTCACTTTTCTCAATGTTTGCAGGAGGCGCTCGGCCAGCCCGATAGAGTAGCCTTGCGACACATAAACAATGCGATTAAAGGAATCTGCCACAACAAATAACGGGAGTGTATTTGCTTGTTCTAAGTGCAACGAAGCGGCTATTTCGTTTGCTATTGTTGTGTTTTTGTCAATGCCAAAGTGAAGAGTTGATGGCAGTTGTCCAAACTTGTCGGGAGAAAAGCGGGATGCGGATTCTTTGCCTTCAAACAGGAGGATGATGGCGTTGCCTGTGTCCTCTAATTCTGTTCGCAGATTTGACAGTTCGTTGATAGCGTGAGCTGTCGGTTCTTGGTTCGGATGAATTAGTCCTAACACATAGTACCCTCGTCCAGTGGTTGAGAGAATGCTTTTGTCAGTTTGGCTTTTAATGTCATAATAGAAGTCTTCGGCGTTAAGGTTACCGATGACAGACGGTTGCGAGTCGTCGTGACGGAAGAGAAGGTCTACGTTGGTGGTTTTTCCTTCTTGAATCTCGAAGAATACGCTACGGGCAAGTACTGTGCCGTTAGCCATACGTTGTCCGGAAGTGAGCATATATCGGCCGGTATCGAGGGATAGTGGCTCCGCAAATTGATGGCTGAACTCCGCTGTTTCGTCCATTTCCAAAGTGACAGGAGCTCCATCGACTATTTTGGCGATGGCGAATTGGTGGTAGTATTTTGGTTCGATGATGTATTGTGTCGGCTTGAAAGAATGTAGCAGCAATCCC
>USOC01000082.1 GCA_900556245.1 uncultured Prevotellaceae bacterium | reverse complement strand
CATTTGTTTTCATAATAGTCGCGATTAAGACTTGTTTGAACTGTTGCACCAATGGGATGACCTTCTCTGACACTGTAGAATACGGTATCATTCCTGAGCGTAATGACATGCGCCATATCGTGTGTTATGATTAGGGTCAGACTGTCTGTATCCCGGCTTTCATCAGGCTGAATCGGTCTGTTGTTTTTGCACGAAAAGCAATGACCCGAGAAAAGAACAATCACTGTCAAAAATATCAGGATTATGTATTTATTATTTAATTTTACCATCATATGTCGCCCGTTTATTTAATTGATGTTCTATTATTATGGCATTTTCTGTGATGTCTCCTTGAGAATTATAATTGCCAAGACCTATAGTGATGAGTTCGTTGATTCTAACCCTTCTGTAAAACATCCATCCGGTGTCAAGAAATGATGTGTTCCGAATAAATCATATTTAAACGATTTGCCTTGCATATTTCTAATACCATGAATCATCTCATGCGCTAATCCGACAAAAGAAGGACGCTTTTCTTTTTGGATAAAACCTGTATGTGTATTCATAAGGCTATTAGTCAGGTTATTGCGAAGATAAGGACAATATTTTGAGATAGCAAGAAAATTCCCTGAATAAAGTGTATGATTTTTATGTTTTTTTCAGGATTGTTTTTGGGGCGGGGGATGCGGAGAGGAGTTTGTGCCCGACCTGACAGAACAGACATTTTCGGGGGATGCAGTAGGCGTTTCGCAACTGGATGACGGCTTGCGACACCAGCGCATTGTCGATTTTCATGCCTGCGGAGGAGAAGTTGGCGGAGATGTGGTTGCGTTCCGGTTTCAGTCCTTCCAGTAGGGAAACGGCTCGTTCGGCCCAGTCGTAGTTGTCGGTCAGTTCGGCATAGGCGTAGTAGAGTGGTGCGACCGTGTTGATGAGCAGGATGTCTGCGCTGCCGCGTCCGATGGCCGCCGTAGGCTCCGGAGAGGCGTGGGAGAAAGAGAAATGGTTGCTCCAATAACCGGTCAGTTCGGCGGAAAAGAGCGAGCGGAGCCGTTTTTCGTCGCCTTTGGCTTCCAGAATGTCAGCCATCATGCGGAAGCCTCCGCAGACGTAATGGGCAAGCAGTGCGACCCGTCGCCAGGGGAAATTCTGGGGGCGCATGCGAAACGATTTCCAAATCAAGTCCTGCGGAGCGCGCAAGGAGAATTTGTTGGCGAGAAATCCGTATTCTCGGCATAGCTGCTGATAGTATCGGTCGTCGGTGTGTCGCGATGCGTCGAGGAGTCCTGCCTGTCCGAAAAACAGGGCTTCCAGCTGAAGCAGCGAGTCGGAATGTTTGTGGAGCAGCTGGAGCGGCAGACTTTTGGCAAGCCTTTCGAATGCGTCATTATTGGTGCCGAACCCGATGTTTCGGGCAAACGTAATGTAGCACACGTCTTCCCAGCTTCCGTGATAGCGTTCGAGCAGGTCCTTGATGCGGCGGGTCTTCTCCTGCAGGCGTTCGAAGGCGAGCGATTGTACCCATTCGGCCGCTTCAAGGGGTGTAAGAGCGGCGATTGCCGCCCGGCATGGCAATTCCGTCTTTCCGCCTACCAAGGCAGTGTAGCGGTCTGCAAACTGTGGCGTACAGCGCATGACGAGTTGTGGAATCCGCTCTCCGTTGGAGCGGCAAACCGGCGCGTCGTCTTTCTCAACGACATGGAGAATCACCGAGTCGTAGGCTTTGTCGCAGTCGTGTCCGTGGCGGTGCCAGTCGGAAGCCCTGACGTGGATTTCTATGTTTCCGGCCCACATGCAGCCGCCGATTTCCACTTTGGCGTTGAAGAAATCAGGTCCGGCATCCGTGTTTCGGGTGCCGGGGTCGATGACCCACACTTTGCGTCCGTCGTTGGTTGTCATTTCGGCCGGATTCCAGAGCCTGTGTTCCCAAATGTACTGCATCAGCATTTCCATGGCAAAAAGAGTATTTGTGTTTTTGAGTGAATTTCGTTTTGTCCGGTTCGGCTACCTGACTTCGTCGCGCAAGTCGTAGTTGTTGCGCAGCGATTCGAAGGCCGTCAGGTCAGAGGCAAGCCTGGCCGTGTCGTCGAGCGGATTGTAGGACGACATGGCTTCTCCTATGCTGTTGATGTCCGCTCCGAGCAAAGGTGCTTCTACGGTAGGTTTTCCGGCGACAGTCACGCTGAAATGGCGTTCGAAGCCTTCCAGAGCCATTGTCGTGGCGCGCATCTTTCCTTCTTTCGAATATCCGGCGATATGCGGTGTTCCGGCAAACAGGCGGTCGAACAGTGAGGCGTCGATGGCCGGCTCATGTTCCCAGCAGTCGATGGCCGCAGCCATTACAGAACCTTCGTCGAGGGCTGCTTTCAACGCCGTTTCGTCGACTACGCCGCCGCGCGCACTGTTGATGAGCATGCGACAGGAGCGAACGGCTTTGAAAAAGTCTTTACCGGCCAGATGGAACGTCGGGTTTTCGCCTTCGGTTGTCAGCGGCGTGTGGAACGTTATGAAGTCGGATTCCGCGGCAATGTCGTTGAGTGACGCAAATTCTCCACCCTCCCGTCGTTGTCTTGGCGGGTCGCATCGCAACACTTTCATTCCGAGTCGTTCGCCCCAGCGGGCAATGATGCTGCCTACATGTCCGACTCCCACTACGCCGAGGTTCATCCCTTTTACCGGAGAACCGTTCATATAGTGACCGATGACAGAAAAGACATATTGGGCGACGGCGGGCGCGTTGCAACCCGGTGCGTTGCAGACTTCGATGCCTGCTTTCCGGGAATAGCCGAGGTCGATGTGGTCGGTGCCGATTGTTGAGGTTGCGACAAATTTCACCCGGCTGCCTGCCAACAGCGTGCTGTCGCACCGCGTGCGAGTCCTGGCAAACAGAGCGTCGGCGTCTTTGACAGCCGCTGCATCGATGGCTTTGGCGGGGAGATAAATCACTTCTCCAAACGT
Source organism: uncultured Prevotellaceae bacterium (assembly GCA_900556245.1). Lineage (GTDB taxonomy): Bacteria > Bacteroidota > Bacteroidia > Bacteroidales > Muribaculaceae > Limisoma. The sequence goes on along the minus strand of USOC01000082.1, from coordinate 2,941 downwards.
TTCGAGGAGTCCCTTGATGTAGGGGATATTTGCTTCTACGATAATTTTCATAGCTGAATCAGTTGGAATGCGTCGGCAGCCGAGAATGCGAGGTCAATCGCCACAATCACGGCAAAAACCAGATATGACCGACGGAATCGGTGGATGGTGAAGAAATGGGCGGCCTGAATGGCAACGAGCATATTGATTGGGACAATATAGGTTGCAGCGTTTTGCACATCAAGCGAAAGCCCAATCAGGGCAAAGATGGCCATCAGGTCGAGAAAACCGTTGTAGGCCCGCAATTGCAGGCGGTAGGACATCAGTGTCAGGATGTTCGACAGTCCGAATACCGTGCCGAGCGCAACAGCATAGAGCAGGTGGAGAAAGCGCAGGTCGCTGAACACCGAGCGTGCCCCTTCGTCCGGCAGGCCGAGATAGGGAAAACGGAACGACGTCAGGTCGATAATACCAAAAGCCCATGCGACAGATGCCGGCACGACCATTCCTGCAAGCAACGCCAGAAATCCCTTGAATCGAAATATCTGCATCTGGAAGAATCCGATGGCAAAAAGGGGAATAAACAACAGGAAAGAATAGCAGAACATCGAGCAGGATGCCAGTATCAGTATAATCAGGAAAATCGCACTGCGTTTGTCGGGTTGCTGGAATCTGGAAAACAGGATGTAGGCAGACATGGAAAGCACCATTGCCATTATCGTCGAGGAGTTGAGAGATGCCGAAACGGCAGGGTTCGTCCAAGTCATGACGACGAACAAGGAGGCATAGATGACGGTATATTCCCTGACGAAGGCAAAAGTTTTGTTGAGCAGCAGCAAAATCAGGCAGGTCGTGCCGATGCAGAGGGCATTCGTAATCCACGATAGCAAGCCTGGTTCCAGCCAAGAGTCGGGACTTGCAAAAAAGAGCCCGGCGCTACCGGTGGCGGAGCGCATTCCGGCAAACGACATTGCGAAGGATGCGCCCAACGCCGTTATCAGCAGCAAAATGAAGCAGTAGCGGCTGTTGACAAACTTGTTCAAGCTGTCTTCGTTCATTGTTCTTCAGAATCTTTTCCCTTAAATTTCAGGTTATACATTTTCAGGATGTTTGACACATCGAAATAATAGCCTTCCGGGAGCTTTTTATTGTCTTTTCTGTCGATGACGATGTAGTCGATATCGCCCACATAGGCTTTGTGGTCGATGGCAACCAGCCCCATAAAATTTACAATGCAGTATTCGTGAGCCGGATTAATCACCACCCACGGATTTTTCTCCTGTCCGGTTCCGGTCGAGAGGATAGCCTCAATCAAGTGGTTGAGTCTGTATTGCCAAATGGATGCCCTTGCAAATTTTTTCTTTTCTTTGAGGGCATAGATGAAAAATTGCATCTGGTTGAGGTCGAACGGGTCATCGTCGAGCGACAGTTCGGCATATTTGATAATCGTGTCGCACTCAGCTTGGGTGTGCGATTTTTTGTAGTATAGCGGTTGTATCTTCTTTGAAAATTCCGACTGACGGTAAGGGTTGTAGTCCTCCATAAACACATATCCCAAATAGAGGTGGCGGTATTCCTGCATCGACATGTTGGTGTCGTTGCTCCAGAATTTGCGCCAGATTCGCTTATAATAGTAGTTGGAATAAGGATTCTGTATGTTCGCCTTGATGGAGTCCATATTGGGCGTGATGGGTTTGAACTTGTCCTTATCGTTGCCGGCGGCGCTTATTTCGGGCTCGGCTAAGAATGCGACAAGCATGAATATGGAGAAGAGGAAAATCAGTTTTTTCATCGTTCTGTGTGGATTAAAGGGAGTTATATTTCATAAGCGCCAACATCATGGCGATGCCGGTCAGCGATACGCTGATGACCACCGGGAAACCTTTGGCGCAGAGATACTGCAAAAACCGTGACGAAGGGAATCCAAGACCGGCTCCTTTCGGCGTCCGTGAGAAAAACACGGCTCCGGCAACAGTGCCGACTGCCGCACCGACAATCATCGGAGCATAACCCATAGTAAGTCCAAGTGCCATTCCCGCCACAGAAGTGACCGTCATCGGCACTAATCCTTGTGTGGCTTTGACGAGTGTCGGGGGAAGCATCGACAGGATGGTCACGACAATCACCACCATAATGCCCCAATACGACAGCATCACCGAAGGAAAGTCGAGGATGTCGCTCCATTGTAGCAGCCAAATGCCACCGTAAGAAGCGATTACCGATGGAATGTGCGGGCGGATGCAGAGATAGATTCCCAGCAGCAGCATAATGATTCCGGATATGGCGAGCAGTATGTCCACGACAGTTCTTGTTGGTCTTGTTTTGCGAAGTTAGTCATTTTAGGCAAAACCGTTTGCGGTTTTAACTATTTATCGTTAATGTTTAACGTTTTATGGGCGAATTTATCGGTGTTGTTTTTGGTTGAAGGTCAATCGTACAGCGTCGTTGTCCACCGTCAGTTCGACATGCGCACCTTCGACAATCGGCAAGTTATGGTCGACGTGACCGACAGGAAAGTTGTATGCCACCGGGAAATCATAGTCCGCTACCATCCGCTCAATCATTTCGTACATCTCGTGATAGTCGGCACTTGGCCGGTAGTCGGTGAATTGTCCGACAATCAATCCGCGCGTCCGGGCAAGCGTGCCGTTCAACCGGAGGGTGTAGAGCATCCGTTCGATGCGGTAGATGGCTTCGCCGATATCTTCGATGAAAAGAATATGGTCGGGTCGCAGCAAGTCGTAGGGCGTAGAGACAAGTCCTGATAGTACGGCAAGATTGCCCCCGACAATGGTTCCGTCCGCCTTGCCGGTGCGGTTGCGAGAATCCGGTGCGACGGTGTAGTCTGGCAACGATCCTGTCAGGATGTCGCGCAGCGCACGGCTGCAGACATCGTCGGGGCGTTCGGCCAGCTGCTTGCACAACGTAGCATGGCCAGAAGCAACCCCGCCCCTGAATGACC